>JALHWS010000035.1 GCA_022866885.1 Candidatus Microgenomates bacterium
CTGTCTCAACTTGGCGCTATTCTAATTTGCTTCTTTCGAAAGATAAAACCTGCGATGATATCTCCATCGCTCCAGAAGTCATGTTTGAAATAAAAAAGGAATTGCGGTCCCCTGCACTTTAATAAGTAAAACTGAAATGGCTTCAAATCCCTCCAAGTTACAATGCAAGTTTTTTCGTCATGATTAGATCTGCGGGGATGAAGGATGATGTCAAAAAAATACAGCCTTTATTTTTCCCATCTAATTGTTTCAAAACTAAAATCAAGTATAATAACTACACCCTTTCTTTTAGTTACATTGCGAGAGTCGCATTATCATTATTTTTACTTCCTAAAACAGGATTTTATGATTACGTGGCGATTCTGGGCAAGTAAATTGAGTTGAAAAAATAAGTATGACCCAAGTTAATATTATCAAAGAAGGCTCTAAAGTTCATCAGCGTTTAACTGATAAGTGCCCAGAATGTGCAAGCAAAAATCTCATTCACGACTATGACTCGGGCGAAACCATCTGTGGGGACTGTGGTCTTGTTTTGTACGAGCAGACATTAGACAGAGGTCCCGAGTGGCGAGCATTTACCCAGGAAGAAAAAGCCTCAAGAAGCCGAGTCGGCATGCCAACATCATATTCAATTCATGACAAAGGATTATCGACAACAATCAGTCAAATTAACAGAGACGCATTCGGAAGAAGACTACCCCAATCCACAAGACTGCAGATGTGGCGTCTGCGGAAATGGCAAATCAGAAGCCGCGTCCACTCATCCATAGACCGAAACCTCGCACAAGCCATGAGTGAACTTGAACGTTTATCAAGCAAGGTTTCCATCTCATCACCAATCAGAGAAAAAGCCGCTGTTATTTACCGCAAAGCACTCGATAAAAGATTAGTCCGAGGAAGATCAATCAACGCCATCGCCGCAGCGGCACTATATGCTGCATGCCGCAAAAGTGGGTCACCCAGAACTCTCTTAGAAATCGCTCATGCAAGTCTAGCGTACAAGAAAGATGTTGCACGCTGCTATAGAATGCTGCTGCAAGAACTCGATTTTCATATGCCTCTTTCTGATCCTTTAACATTCGTTTCAAAGATTGCGGAAAAAAATGGAGTATCAGGCAAAACCCAAGGTAAAGCCATAGCAATACTTGGGGAAGCGAGACGAAAACGGTTCTCATCAGGAAAAGATCCAATGGGGATGGCTGCAGCCGCACTCTATATAGCTTGTCTGCAGAATAACGAAAAGGTAACGCAAAAAGACATTGCAGAAGCATCAGGAGTCACTGAAGTTACGGTTAGAAACAGGTATAAAGCGCTGAAGAGGCAGCTAAACCTCGAAATACCCAATCAAAAAGCTCATTTTTAGTTTTCTTTATTCTCAATAACGTCAATCAACAAATATATCCAACACTTCAATTCCGTAATTCCATGTGTCTCACCATAAATCATAAAAACTCTATTGCCCCTTGTATAAACACAAGGAAGAGTATTCCAATAAGGCGAATGAGTCGTTTTTTTTTATTGAAAGGTGATAGTGAGATGAGCAAGAAAGGAGAAACCGGAGAACAAGATCGGGGAAAACCTCAACCTCGAAAAAAGAAGGATAGAGAAGATGCCCGCAAGAAGAAAAAACTCGACAGAGTTGAAAGACAAAAGTCAAGGCAGGCTTAAATCGAGTATTCTAAGTGCAAATACGCTCGTTTTCAATGTTTAGTTCCTCCCAGCATGAATCCGCGTGAATGATGCGGCATCTCATCGAAACAGTTAAGAGCTTTCCATATGTCTGCTGTTACATCATTGTTTTTTTTTAAGAACACTATCAATAATAAAGCCTGAACCTTGCTTCACTTTCACATCAGTCTCCACTTTTTGACAAAGTCGTTTCAAGTTATTGTTTAAAAACTCAAAGCTGCCTTTTGCTATCCTTCAACATAATGGAGAATTTATGAAATTGAGTCAAATTGAAATTGTTAAGCCTATGCTATCTCAACCC
>JALHWS010000036.1 GCA_022866885.1 Candidatus Microgenomates bacterium
GGTTGTCGGATTTTTGACTTTGAAGGCATCTGCGACGACCGTTTTCCCAAAGCTTCACTTACCTGGAAAGGATTTACAAAATTCAAAGAAGGCTTCGGTGGAAAGAAGATCGTCTTTTTGGAAAATTTCCTAAAGTGAATCAGGACTTATATAATAAATTTCTGTTTATTTGTCATTGCGAGCGAAGCGAAGCAATCCCATCCGAGATTGCCGCGGGACGCACCGTCTAGTGCATCCCTCGCAATGACAGATGAAACTATCCCTTCAAATATTTTAATCAATAACTGATATTTATCTGCGAGTAATAATATCCCGAGGATGATAATAAATATTCCCGCCAGCTGTGAAATCCGATGAAACAGCTGCCTATGCTCCTGCAGAAGATTGACTACTGCCGGAAAAAATAATCCGCCGACTAAAAACGGTACCGTCAAGCCCAGGGAAAAAATAAATAACAGTAAACTGCCGGAAAACACCGTTTCGCTTTCTGCGGAAAGTAAAAGGATTGGAGACAAAAGCGGTCCGATACAGGGAATCCAGGATAAAGCGGCGGCAATCCCGGTTACCAAAGAGGTTAAGAACCCGAGACTGGCCATTTTTTTCTGCATTTTCCAGGCATAGTCAAACTCAAAAGACGGGATTTTGATTATCCCCAGTTGTACAAGACCCAATAGTATCAAGAATATCCCGCTTAACCTCAATAGATACGGCAGGTATTTCTCCAGAAGTTGTCCGACAAGGGAACCGGTGGCTCCCAACAGGGTGAAAACTATCGCAAATCCGGCTGAGAAAAAAAGGCTGGAGACAAATACCCGCAATCTGATTTTACCGAAATCCAGTCCGTACAACTGGGCAAAAGTAAAACCGGAGACGGCGGAAAAGTATGAGGGAAAAAGCGGCAGTAAACACGGGGCAAAAAAGGACGTCAATCCTGCCAAAAAAGCGCCGATTAAATTACCGGAGGTAATCATAATTTATTTGTCGCAACCGGTTAAATTGGCCAAAACTGATAATTCTATCGCTCCTTTATATTGCTTACCGGTGTCGTCTTCCCAAACGGGAAAAGCATGCAATCCTTTGGCGTCACACAAAGTTTTTTCTATTTCACAATCCACGTAATTTATGTATCGAAAACTGTCACCGAAAAAGTCTTTCTGCAGCTTACATGAACTACAGGTATCAGTCCCATACATCTTAAAATGCCGCTCGGTCAGACACTTGGCTAACGACTCCGGCGAGATTACCCCTTTTGTAATGCTTATTTCTGTCGCTTTCGTCGGTTCTGTATTGATAATACCTATAACCGGATTTTTTTCTTCTTTTAAGATATCGGAGTAACTTTTGTTATCCTGCAGAAATTCTAAAGACTTGAAAAAACTTTTTCCATTAAAACCGGTAAATTTAGCTATAAAAATTAAAATAATAAGACCGATTAAGATGATCAGATTTTTTTTCATTCTGATAATTTTTATCTTAACATAAAATCTCTCCACTTGACACTCAAAAAACAATCCATCACAATGGATTTAGGATGAATTTCCGATTATTATCCGA
>JALHWS010000037.1 GCA_022866885.1 Candidatus Microgenomates bacterium
AAACCTATATTTTATATTCACTGATTACCGGACTTCTTCATAATTTATCCAAATCCGATCTTTTATATGTTAATTTTGAAGATGAAAGAATACCCAAGCAGACAGCGTTTCTGTCAAATTTACTGCCGGCTTATGTTTCCTTCTTCGGCGGCAATCCAAAATATATTTTTTTAGACGAACTCCAAGTTATGCCAAACTGGTCATCTTGGCTAAGAAGAATACTTGATCAGTATGATTGTCAAATTTTTGTCACCGGTTCTTCCTCAAAAATGGGCAGTCAGGAATTGCCTACCGAGCTTCGGGGCAGATCGTGGGAAATAAAGGTTAATCCTTTAAGCTGGAATGAATACCTGAGATTTAAACAAATTCAAAAAAAGCAGGACAGCAACTTGCTCAAATTTACCTTTGATGAATATTTATTATGGGGAGGACTTCCCGAAGTAGTCTTATCTCCAGATGATAAGAAACACGAAATTCTGCAAAATTATTTCGATGTGATGCTTAAAAGAGACATTATGGAACGTTACTTTGTAAGGAAAGAGGAACTTTTGAAGACTATTTTACGCTTATTGGTAAATTCCACCGCTATTTCTGTATCCAGGATATACAACCAACTGAAAAGTCTGGGGATTAATTTAGGAAAAGATACGATCATCAAGTATTTAAGTTATATCCAAAGCTCATATTTTACCGGTTTTCTGTACTATTATTCTCCCAAAATGATCAATCAGCTTTTATATCCGCGGAAAATATATCTGGTTGATAACGGTTTTATCACCGCTTTATCGACAAAATTTTCCAAAAACTTCGGCCGCCTTTTTGAAAATTGGATGTACGGAGTATTAAAAACTGCCAATACTGATATTTATTATTCCAAAAACCGGTTAGGGAAAGAAGTGGATTTCATCACCATGAAAGAAGGGACGACGCAGGCACTTTATCAGGTTTGTTATGACATGACTGATTTCGAAACAAGAAAAAGAGAAATTGACAATCTGATAAGTTTTGGTCAAAAATTAAATTGCCGCAATCTGAATATTGTTACGGGTTTACGGACAGCCGTAAACTACAAATTTCCGGAAAATATTTCCATTTTGACGCCGGATAATTTTTCATAACCACCTCACCCTCTCCAAAACTTTTCTTCCCATAAAACTCAAGTCAATTTCTCCTTTTTTCAGGACATCGTTTAACTCTTTCCGGGTAAAAAATTTACCCTCGGATATTTCCTCTTTGTTAAGGTTGAACCCTGCTCTGCAGGGTTCAACCTTTGCGCTAAATATAGCCACCATCTCCGTTTCATGTGGAGCACGGCATAGGAATTTATCGGCAAAAGTAATTTCCGCGTCAATTCCAAGCTCTTCTTTTAGTTCACGATGGGCTGTAATTTCATAATCATCACCGAAGTTTACATGTCCCGAACAGGAGATTGTCCATTTCAAAGGATCCGTATCTTTAGTAGCCGACCGCTTTTGAAGATACAGCTCACCCCGGTCATTAAAAACTAAAATACTGACACTGCGGTGGATCAGTTTTTTATCCTGATGCGCCTCTCCTCTTCTCTCCCGCCCGATCACCTGATCATTTTCATCCACAATATCAAAAAGTTCGTTTTGGTCGTCAGTTATTTTCATAAGTGACTTACCTGCCCGCCAGCTTGCCGCAGGCTTGGCAGGCGGGAGTTACTTAGGCAATAAGAAGTACTATCCCTAAAATCCCGATAAATAATCCGACTAATTTTTCTTTAGTGAAAAGATGGGTTTCCTTGAAAATAAAAAGCCCGACCAGGACGGAAACGATTGTCATCGCACTCATCCCAATTGGCAAAACGAGCGAAGCGGCCCCGGCCTTCAGCATGGCGTAAAAAAAGATGACCGACAGTCCCACCACTATCCCGTCTGTGGCTGCTAAGGCATGTTTTTTCTTTGTTAATTTCAGGCTTTTCCCGGTTATTAAAGTGATGACAAATAAAAGCGGTATACATGAGATTGACTGGGAAATCAGCGCTTCCACCGGGCCGTAAGAAGCAAGATAGATTTTGGACAGATAGTTGGCGATGCCGACGGAAAAGATATTAACGATAATAAGGAAAAACCATTTTTTCTCCAACTTTTCTTCCTTCTTACTGTGGCTTTTGATAATCAGGTACATGGAGAAAAGAGCCAGGATAATCCCGAAGATATTTTTCAGCCCCGCCGAAGAGGCAGGATTAAAAAGCTGCCACTCACCCAAAAAAACCGCCGAAAGAATCATCGGGATGAGGATGCTGTAGGAACAAAAAACTACCGTTTGAGACAGACTAAGCCGTAAAGCGATGAGATAGGCCCAGATCCCAAAGACATAGACCACTCCCAAAACCAGCTGTTCCGGTAAAATCGGAAAAAGACAACCTGTGGTGATAAAATAAATGACCAAATAAGCCACCAGACTCCAGACGGCAGAGTAGAAAAAAGCGACCACCGGATCAACTTTCATCACCAGCTTTTTATCAAAGTAGCCGCGCAACACGCCAAAGAAGACGTAAAAGATAAGGGCTGTTTGCCAAATCATATATATACCTTAATTATATATAGTTAACTTTATTTGTAATAGCACGCTTTTGCGCGTATTTTTCCCCTTTCATATTTTTTCATACTTTTGTTATAATACAACAATTATGGTCGCTCTCAACCCCCAGGCGGCAGAGTTAAACCGAATTATTAAAAACGGCAATCCGGCTGTTTTTGATCTCCTCTCCCAAAAAGGCCAATCCATCTATTTTCCCAAAGAAGGCATCCTCGCCCAGTCGGCTGAGGCTAAAGGGACAAAATATAACGCTACCATCGGCATCGCCCTGGATGAGGATAAGACACCGACCCGCCTGCCTTCAATTGCCGGCAAAATTAAACTGCCTCCAAAGGACGTCTTTCCTTACGCGCCGAGTTTCGGCAAAATGGAGCTTCGGGAAAGCTGGCTAGCCAATATCAAAAAGAAAAATCCCGATCTTAAAACAGTCACCAGTTTACCCATTGTCACTTCAGCCCTGACTCATGCGCTTTCTATTATCGGCTATCTTTTCGTTAATCCGGAAGATAAGATAATTCTCGCTGATAAGTTCTGGGGCAACTACCGGCTGATTTTTGAATACGGCTTCGAAGCTGTTTTGGATACCTACAACACTTTTGCCGGAAACAGTTTTGACCTGTCTGCTTTTGAGAAAAAAATAAATGACAGTAAAGGCCAAAAAATCATCCTGCTTTTTAATTTCCCCAACAATCCGGCCGGCTATACTCCGACCGTTAAAGAAGCAAAACAGCTTGTCACGATTATCAATAAACAAGCCGCCAAAGGCAAGAAGATTTTAGTCATACTCGATGACGCCTATTTCGGCCTGGTGTACAAAAGCGGAATCATCACCCAGTCTCTTTTCCCTTTCCTTTCCAACCTTCATAAAAATGTCTTGGCGGTCAAACTGGACGCGGTCACCAAAGAGGAATATGCCTGGGGCCTGCGGATCGGCTTTATCACTTATGGCGGCCAAAATCTCGATAAAGAAGCCTATCAGGCGCTGGAAGCCAAAACCGCAGGAGCTGTCCGGGGCAGCATCTCCAACGCCTCCCACCTATCCCAAAGCCTGATTTTAACCGGTCTGTCTTCTTCCTCATACCGTAAAGAGAAACAACAGAATTATTTGATGTTAAAGAAACGTTTCCAAATGGTGGAAAAAGTCCTGAAAGTGAAAAAATATCAGGAGTATTTTTCTCCTCTTCCTTTCAATTCCGGCTACTTTATGTGCCTTGAACTGAAAAAGGGCTTAGAAGGAGAAAAAGTCAGGCAAACCCTGATCAAAAAATACGACACCGGCGTCATCGCCATTAAAAATTTATTACGGATCGCCTACTCCAGCGTCCCAACATCCGACATTCCGCAGCTTTTTGAAAATATCTATTTGGCATGTAGAGAAACTATTACAGTACTTACGTAATGAATATTGTTTGGATTGTCATTGCGAGCAAAGCGAAGCAATCCCATCCGAGATTGCCACGGCTACTTCGTAGCCTCGCAATGACAAATGACTACGTAACTCCTCCTATTAATAAAAGAAATAGGAAATAATAAAATGAAAATATCATCTAAATTACTTTCTAATAAAAACCAAGCAATTCTTCAATCTTTAAATAACCCAAAGGTTATTAAGATAGTAGAAACCTACATCAATCTTTGCAAACCCGACAAAGTCACTGTCCTGACCGACACACCCCGCGATATCAACTATGTCCGAAAACTGGCTTTGAAAAATAAAGAGGAAACTCCCTTGAAAACTCCCGGCCACACTATCCACTTTGACGGCTTTTTTGACCAGGGTCGGGACAAAGAAAAAACTAAAGTTCTTCTCTGCGGCGAAAGTAAAATCAGCAAATCGATTAATACCGGCGATCGGGAAAGTTGTCTTGAGGAGATTTTTTCCCTCCTTTCGGGAAATATGAAGGGTAAGGAAATGCTCGTCTCATTTTACTGTCTCGGCCCCACCAACTCCCCTTTCTCCATTCCCGCCATGCAAATCACTGACTCTGCTTATGTAGCCCACAGCGAAAACATGCTTTACCGACAGGGCTTTGGGGAATTTAAAAAATTGAAAGACCCGGATAAGTTTTTCTATTTTGTCCACTCGGCCGGAGAACTGGAAAATGGCGTCAGTAAAAACAGCGACAAGAAAAGGATTTATATCGACCTTGAGGAAAACCGGGTATTTTCCGTCAACACCCAATACGCGGGCAACAGTGTCGGACTGAAAAAACTGGCCCTCCGGCTGGCAATCAAAAAGTCCAACGAGTCCGACTGGCTTTGCGAACACATGCTCGTCCTTGGCGCCAAACCGCAGGGTAAAAAAAGAGTCACCTATTTCACCGGCGCTTTCCCAAGTGCCTGCGGCAAAACTTCCACCGCCATGATCCCGGGACAGTCGATTATCGGTGATGACATCGCCTATCTTAAAAGAGGCAAAGACGGCCGCTGCTACGCCGCCAATGTCGAACAAGGAATCTTTGGCATTATTGAAAATGTCAATCCGAAAGATGATCCGCTTATTTACAAATCTTTAACCACTCCCAAGGAACTTATCTTTTCCAATGTCTTAATAAACAATAAGAAACCTTATTGGCTCGGCATGGGACGGGCACTGCCGGATAGCGGCGTCAATTTTGCCGGACATTGGAAACTGGGAGATTGCGACGGCAAAGACAACCCCATCCCTCACGCGCATAAAAACGCCCGCTATACAATGAGACTGTCGGAACTTACTAATGTCAATCCCCATCTCCATGATCCCTCTGGCGTCCCCATTTCCGGTATCATCTACGGAGGACGCGACAGCGATACGACTCCGCCGGTCGTCGAGTCTTTTGATTGGAGTCACGGTGTTTTGATGGGCGCGGCTTTAGAATCGGAGACGACTGCCGCCACCATCGGCGAAACAGGTGTTCGGAAACATAACCCGATGGCCAATTTCGATTTTCTGGTCGTCCCTCTTTCTACCTATATCAATAACCATCTGGCGTTTGGAAGAAAGCTAAAGAAGAAACCGATCATCTTTACCACTAATTATTTCATCAAAGAGGGAGACAATTATCTCAACGGCAAACTGGATAAAAAAATCTGGCTCATGTGGATGGAAGGCCGCATCCACGGAGAATATAGAGCGATTAAAACTCCGATCGGCTACATCCCCAAATATGAGGATCTAAAAAAACTATTTTGGGATAATTTGAAACAGGCTTACACCAAAGAAGATTACCGGAAACAATTTCACGTCCGCACTGGCCATCTTCTGGCCAAACTGGAGCGGATTGAGGCGATTTTCAAAATCGAACCGGACATCCCGAAGGCTATGTTTGTGGAAATAAAAAAACAAAGAAAAAGGTTAAAAACCATCCCCTCTTGATTATTGGAATATTTTTATCTTCTGGATTCTTTCCTGGGAATCAAAACATGGATAATGTATCCTTCGGTAATAATTTTACATAAATAGTTATCCTTGACAGGGATATCAGTTTTATCCTAAACTCACAATAGAACGTTTTTCTATTTATTATTACCGAAAAAGTAACGGCTACAGATGATTTAAGCCTTGCTCAATTCGTTATTAGTAAACTAAAAAATATTGAAGCTGAAAGAGCAGCCTATGAAAAAGAGTGTGCCAGAATTTATCATGATATGGCCGAAGTCAATGAACAGCTTAATGGCCGAGTAGCTCTAGAAGTAAATTTTTCCACAGGAATCCCTCAAGCCATACCTATGAAAGGATTAATACTACAAGATGTTCATGTCAGTCCAATAGATCCTACGCATGATGTTTCGGGTCGAACTACTGATACGATTGGTTTTGGGGTAACAGAAACAGATATTTGCGCTATTCCTTCTTTTAGTATTAATCATGCACGAGAGTTAGCTAAACTTCCCGTCGAAAAAAGAGCCGATTATTTACGCGAACAAGGATTAACCCAGAGGGCTATCCGTCCTGATGAAATATCCAATTTCCAAGAAGTTGTTACTAATTCCATAACACTAGCTTTACCGAGACAACCTTCTGTATCTGCCGCTCAGCTTGCTGATGTTACCGTTTTACCCCCATCTTGATCTTAATGTTAATTACTCTCTGAAGTGTACGCAAAACGAGAAATCCCAAAGAGCATTTAGATTCTTTTTGACCATCTTGACAAATGTATATGCCGCATATATACTTTATTTATGAAGAAAAAATTAAAAACAATTCCAACATTCAAAAATGAAGATGAGGAAAGAGAATTTTGGGGCACCCATGATTCTACTGACCATATTGATTGGAGTAAGGCCGAAGAGGCGGTGTTTCCCAATCTCAAACCATCCACCCGTTCAATTTCCATCCGCCTGCCGGAATGGCTGATCGCCAGGATCAAAGAGCTCGCCAATTTCCGTGATGTCCCTTATCAGTCTCTGATGAAGATTTTTTTGGCGGAACGGGTAAAACAGGAAATGTCCGTCAAATAATTACTTTATTTTCCCAAAGCCGCTTGGGCGGCGGCTAACCTGGCAATCGGCACTCGGAAGGGTGAACAGGAAACATAATCCATCCCGTTTTTATGGCAAAAATGGATTGACCTGGGGTCTCCTCCGTGGTCGCCGCAGATGCCGATTTTCAGGTCTTTTCTCGCCCTTCGTCCCCGAGAAATGGCCATACTTATCAGTTCTCCAATCCCCTCCTCGTCCAAAATAGCAAAAGGATCTTCCGGTAAAATTCCTTTATCTAAATACTCAGGTAAAAAGCTGCCGATGTCATCTCTGGAAAAACCAAAACCCATCTGTGTTAAATCATTGGTCCCGAAGGAAAAAAACTCGGCTTCCTGGGCGATCTTTCCGGCAGTGATGCACGCTCTGGGAACCTCAATCATGGTCCCTACCAGATGGGGAATTTTTTTCAGGGAATATTTTTCCAACACTTCCCGGTATACCTCTTTGATGATTTCATTCTGGTGGGAATATTCTTTCACTTCGCCGACAACCGGGATCATAATTTCCGGTATGGCTTTGATTTTTTCTTTGAGCAGTTGGGCGGCCGCCTCAAAAATCGCCCTTACCTGCATCCGGGTGATTTCCGGATAAGTGATCCCCAGTCTTACTCCCCGATGTCCCATCATCGGATTGTTTTCACGAAGAGCGTGGACCCGTTTCTGGAAGTCAAACAAACTGATTTTTAAATCTTTACAAAGTTCTTCCTGTTGCTTTCTTTCCCTGGGGACAAATTCATGCAGGGGCGGATCCATCAGCCTGATGGTCACCGGCAAACCCCGCATGACCGAAAGCGTGTTTTTGATATCCGACTTCATGTACGGGAAAAGCTCATTAAGAGCTTTTTGCCTTTCCTCCTCATTTTTGGAGACAATCATTTTCCGCAAAATAAAAAGGGCTTTATCGCTGCCTTTGCCGTAAAACATGTGTTCAATCCGGAAAAGACCGATCCCTTCGGCTCCG
>JALHWS010000038.1 GCA_022866885.1 Candidatus Microgenomates bacterium
ATTGGTATAATACCCGTATCCGCAACATCCATTTGATCGGAAATGTCCCGGGGTAACATTCATCCACAGAATAAATAAGAAGAAACTGATTGTAAAAAATATCAATATGATTCCAATTATTTTACGCACTATTTTATAGTAACATACCGTACATAAAATCGTTTAGTGTTTTCCTTGTCTCAAAAAGGCGGGGATATCCCACTGGTCTTCTTCCTCATTGATTTCCGAACCGCCGCTGATGTTTTGCATCATCATATCACCTCTCACCTGCGTCACGTTGGTCTTTGAGGATAATTCCTTCAGCCTTCTCTTGGTTTCATCAAAACCGGTCGCCACTACCGTGATTTTCACCTGATCAACCATCTGTTCGTCAATGGTAGCCCCAAAGATGATATTGGAATCCGGATCAACCGAAGAAGCGATCAATTTAGCCGCTTCATCCACCTCACTCATCGTCAAATCAGTCCCACCGGTAATACTGAAAAGAACTCCTTTGGCTCCGTCGATCGACAGATCCAAAAGAGGAGAAGAAACTGCCATTCTGGCCGCAGCTGACGCCCGGTTTTCTCCAACTCCTGTCCCGATACCCATCAGAGCCGAACCGGCGTTGCTCATGATCGTCCGCACATCCGCAAAGTCGACGTTTATCAGTCCCGGCATGGTGATAAGGTCCGATATTCCGGTCACTCCCTGGCCTAAAACAGAATCGACTATCCTGAAGGCTTCCATCAAAGTCATCTTTTTATCAACCACATCCAAAATCCGCTGATTGGGAATAACTATCAGGGTATCGACTTTTTCTTTGAGGCTGATTATTCCGTCTTCTGCGGCAATCATCCGCCTGGCGCCTTCAAAAGCAAACGGCTTGGTAACCACCGCTACGGTTAAAGCGCCTGCCTCCTTGGCAATCTCGGCAATTAACGGCGTGGCACCGGTACCGGTCCCTCCTCCTTCACCACAGGTCAAAAAGACCATATCTGATTCAAGTAAGGCATTTTTAATTTTTTCCCGTGATTCTTCCGCCGCCTGTTTGCCGAGTTCCGGATTACCGCCGGCTCCAAGACCGCGGGTCAAATCTTCACCAATTTGAATTTTGATGGAAGCCGAACAGGTCAGAAGGGCCTGGGCATCGGTATTGACACCGATAAAATCGACTCCTTGGACTTGGGAAGTATTTATCATGGAATTGATCGCATTGCATCCGCCGCCGCCTATTCCGATCACTTTAATTTTGGCAAATCTCGCCATATCCGGTTTTATTAACATACAGTAATCCTTTCCGGGCAGAAAGTTGCAAGTATTTAAGGAAGAAATGATTTAACCAAATCAACTATTTTGCCGGCCATTCCACCGACCGGAATTTTACCGACAAATTTTCCGATTTTATTTAGAGAAAATTTCTCGCGCATCGTCGCTCCCATTTTCGTCGCATACAAAACCAAACCGACCGGCGAAGCGAAACTCGGAGCCATTATTTCGTCGATCAACCCGGTGATGTTTCCCGGAATGCCGATCCGAACCGGCATGGCTAAATTCCTGCGGGCGGTTTCCACAATACCCAAGGTTTCCGCCCCGCCGCCGCAAACCACCAAACCGGCTGGTGTAAGTCCTCCGAAACCGCTTTTTTTAATTTCCAGACCGACCATTGTAAATATTTCATTTAATCTCGGTTTCATAATCCCTTCAATCAGGGTTTTCCGGGAAACTTTATTCAGGCCTTCCGGCAGATGCAAGGATGAAAGATCAATGTCATCATGAGCGCTGTCTTTTGATTTTTCTTTTTTGACAACAGGGAACTTTTCTTCCGGTTCACTTAATTCCGGTAATTTCCGGTTTAAAAGCAATTTTATCTGTTCCGCGCTCTCAAGGGAAATCCGAAGGCCTATCGCCAAATCGTTGGTGATGTTGCGGGCTCCGATAGGCAAAACCGAAGAATGAGAAAGGGCACCGTCAACAAAAATGCAAATATCGACTGTCCCGGCGCCGATATCTGCCAAAACCACGCCCACCTCTTTTTCCGTCTCGGTCAAAACCGCCGAAGCCGAAGCCAATCCGCCGAAAACAAAACCGTCTACGTCAATTCCTACCAAGGAAGCGCATTTTTCCAAATTTCGAAGAGCCGTGCTGCCAACGGTGATCAGATGGGTATTAACTTCCAATCGGACACCGGTCATCCCGGCCGGATCTTTTATTCCTTCCTGGGTATCAACTATAAATTCCCGCGGCAGAATATGCAAAATTTCCCGTGTCGCCGGCAGCGACACCGCTCTGGCCGCGTCAATTGCTCTGGTTACGTCATCATGAGTAATTTCTTTCTGCGGTTCGGCCACTGCCACCACTCCGTGCGAATTTTGGGAACTGATATGCGCTCCGCCGATAGACAGAAATGCTGAAGATAAAGAATATCCGGCCATCCGCTCTGCCGCTTCCA
>JALHWS010000039.1 GCA_022866885.1 Candidatus Microgenomates bacterium
ACTTTTTTTTGACAAATGTTTACGGATAATGGTAAGATAGAACATGTTGGCGCAAATGTTCCATTATAAGAACCCGTCTTTGTCCGCCGTAGCTTTAAGCGAAGGCGGATTTTTGATGGCTGGGAGTTTTCAGTCATTCCGGACTTGATCCGGAATCCCAATGGGATCCTGAAACAAGTTCAGGATGACACGAAAATTTAAAATAATTATGGTACGTGTCATTTGTTTCTGCGGCAGTTTCAAGTTCTATAAAGAGATGAAAGAAGCGGCCGAAATACTCAAAAAGGCCGGTTATCAGGTGATTGTACCCAAGCCTTCGCATATCCGCCACGGCCATAAGCCGGAAGAGCTGAAAAAAGGAAAATATGACCGAAAAACCCTGGAGATGTGGGAGGGTGAAGGCGCTTTTTCCCATCTTGATAATATAAGAAAAAGCGACATAGTCTATATTTTTAACAAGGGTTCGTATTTGGGTCCGGCGGTGACGGTGGAAATCGGTTATGCGCTGGCTTTGGGCAAGCCGATTTATGCCCGGGCAGCCGTTACAGATATTACGGTGACAAACTTTATCAAAATGGTTGTTTCGCCACTTAAGTTACTTAAAATACTTAGGCCTGCCTGCGCAGACAGGTAACTTAGGTATATACTATGATTATGCATAAGTTTGGAGAACTGACAGAACTTCATGTCCATGTGGGAAGCGCGGTTGACCCGCCGATCATGTGGGAAATTGCCCATGAGCAGGGGATCAAGCTGCCGACCAAAAATTACTGGGAATTTGAGAAACTGATTACCGTTGCCGACAAAACCAACTACGATAAATATCTGGAACTTTTTTACTGGACGGAGCTCATCCAATCCTCACCGGAAGCCATGGACAAAAGCATTTATTCGATTGCTTCAGGCGCTTATCGGAAAAACAACATCACTATTCTTGAGATCCGTTTTAACCCGATGAAAAGAAATAGAGAAGGGGAGCGGGATCTTGACCACATTATTTTGGCTGCTATCCACGGCATGGAAAGGGCAATGCTGGCTTATCCGATCCGGGTTGGTTTGATCTTTTGCCTGGACCGGTCTTTTTCACCGAACTTAAACGGGATCATTGCCGAAAAGGCGATGAAATACAGCCGTCGCGGCGTAATCGGGATTGATCTGGCCGGACACATCGACAGTAAATTTCGCCTTGAGGATATCGCTGAAATAGCCGTCCAATGCCGTAAATTTGGTTTAGGGATTACCATCCATACCGGCGAGGTCACCGATGCCGGTGAAGTTAAAGAGGTGCTGCGACTGATTAAGCCGGAGCGTATCGGCCACGGCGTCCGAAGCATCGAAGATGAAAGTCTTTTGGATGATCTGGCGGCCAAAGGCACAGTTTTGGAGATTTGTCCCTCATCCAATCTGCATACCGGTGTGGTTAAAAGTCTTGAGGAATTTAAAGTAATTTTTGGCAAGCTTAAAGAGCATAAAGTAAAATTCACTATCAATACTGACGGTCCGGAAATGATCAAGACCAATCTTTCCGCCGAATACAATCTGCTTTTAGAAAATGGTATCCTGGAACAGAAAGACTTATTCAACGCTTCAAAAGAAGCGAGAAAGGCCAGTTTTATCAAAAATGTCTGATATAAAAAAAGGCTTAACCTTTGATGATGTTTTGCTTTTGCCTAGGTTTACCGAGATCAAACGGGAAGAGATAAATTTGGCCGCTTTTTTATCTCCAAAAATAAAACTGTCAGTTCCGCTTATTTCTGCGCCGATGGATACGGTGACCGATGCAAAACTGGCCATCGCTTTGGGTAAATTAGGCGGTTTGGGAGTGATCCACCGCAACTCGTCAGTGGAAAATCAGGCGAAAGAAGTCATTTCGGTCAAAAAAGAAATTCCGTTTGTTGCTGCCGCGGTCGGGGTTGGCAATGATTTGGTTAACCGTTTGGACGTCTTAGTTTCCGCCGGTTTGGATGTTGTCGTGGTCGACAGTGCCCACGGCTTTTCCAAATTTGTGGTTGAGGCGACTGAATATATTGTCCAAAAATATCCCCAACTTTTCCTTATTTCCGGCAATGTTGCCACTTTTGAAGGGGCTAAAAAATTAATTTCCTCCGGTACCAATGCCCTTCGGGTCGGCATGGGTCCGGGTTCAATCTGTACGACCAGGATTGTCGCCGGTATCGGAGTGCCGCAGTTTACCGCTATCTTTGAAACTGCTCGAGCCGCCGGGGAAAATAATATCCCGATTATTGCCGACGGGGGAATCCGATCTTCCGGTGACATTGTCAAAGCCTTGTCCGCCGGTGCCAGTGCAGTGATGCTCGGTTCGCTTTTTGCCGGATGCGAGGAAGCGCCGGGAGAATTAGTGACGGTTGAAGGCAAGAAATACAAGTCATACCGGGGTATGGGTTCGTTGGAAGCGATGAAAGAAGGCAGTGCCGCCAGGTATGGTCAGCAGTACCGGCAGGGCCAGGAGAAAAAACTGGTGGCCGAAGGAGTGGCCGGTTTAGTGCCGTATCGCGGCACTTTGGAAGAAGTGGTCACCCAACTGATTGGAGGACTCAGGTCAGGAATGTATTACGTCGGCGCCAAAGACATCAAGGAACTTCAGGAGAAAGCCCAATTTTTAAAAATTACCAAAGCGGGTCTGGCCGAAAGCCATCCGCATGATATCTATGATTTTAATCGTTGATTTCGGTTCCCAAACTTGCCATTTGATAGGTAGGAGACTACGAGAATTGGGTGTCGAGTTTGAGATTGTTTCCCCCGAAGATATTCTTTTTAATATCGAAGACTACAAACCCAAAGGCTTAATTTTGTCAGGCGGACCGTCTTCGGTTTACGCCAAAGGAGCACTGCTAATCGATAAAAAAGTTTTTGAAACCAACCTGCCGGTTTTGGGCATCTGTTACGGCCTTCAGGTGATGGCACATCTTTTAGGCGGTCAGGTTCACCCGGGCAAAAAAAAAGAATACGGATCGACTGAATTTCATGTTGCCAAGCCAAATTTATTGTTCTCCGGACTGCCGGCTGCTTTTCCAGTCTGGATGAGTCATTTTGACGAAGCGGTCAAGCCGCCAGTCGGTGCCGTCGTCACCGGTTCGACTCCCTCTGTAAAGGTAGCCGCATATGCTGACGAAAAGAAAAAACTGTACGGGATTCAATTCCATCCGGAGGTTTATCATACGCCGTTGGGGATGGATATCCTGGCCAATTTTGTTTTTAAGGTTTGTGGGGAGAAACCGGTCAAAAAAGTGATTGATACGGAAATCATGATTGCCAATATCAAAAAGATTATTGGCGGGGAAAAAGCGGTTTGCGCCCTTTCCGGCGGGATTGATTCAAGCGTGGCGGCGGTTTTGACTCATCGGGCCATTGGGAACAACCTGACCTGTTTTTATGTCGACACTGGACTGATGCGTCAGGGAGAAACTGAAGCGGTTGTCAAAACATACCAGAATTTTTTCCAGTTGAATCTGAAAGTTTTGCACGCCGAAGATATTTTTCTGAGAAATTTAAAAGGGATCGTCGATCCGGAGAAAAAAAGGAAAGTCATCGGCGAGACTTTTATCCGGCTTTTTGAGAAAGAAGCCCAAAAAATAAAGGCCCCATTTTTAGTCCAGGGGACGATCTATCCCGATGTCATCGAAAGCCAGGGCAGCAAACATTCCGCCAGGATAAAGACGCATCACAACGTCGGCGGTTTGCCGGAAAAGCACGGTTTCAAAATCGTGGAACCCCTTTGGATGCTTTACAAAGATGAAGTCCGCGAAATCGCCAGGAAACTCCAATTTCCCCCGGAAGTCGTCAACCGCCATGTTTTTCCCGGTCCGGGCCTGGCCGTTCGCACCATCGGTGAAGTCACCCGTGAGAAATTAGATATCTTGCGGAGAGCAGACGCGATTGTTACTCAAGAAATCCAAAAAGCTGGCTTATATGACAAAGTCTGGATGGCTTTTGCCATTTTTACCGGAGTCAAGTCAACCGGCGTCACCGGGGATGAACGAAAATATGGAGAGACGATTGCTTTGCGGGTGATCGAATCCAAAGACACGATGACTGCCGATTGGGTGAGACTGCCTTACGATCTTTTGGAAAAGATAGCCAACCGGATTGTCAGTGAAGTATTTGAGGTTGTCAGGGTCGTCTACGATATCACCACCAAACCGCCGGCTACGATGGAGTGGGAATAGGTCTCTTTTCAAAAAGAAAATTATTTGTTATATTAAAAAAGAATATGGACGAAGAAGAAAAAGAAAAAAAGGAAGAGAAAGCGGAACATAAACCAGAACATGAAAACCGGGAAGAAAGCAATTTTTCCAAAAGCAAATATCTGCTGATTGCCGGAGCAGTCATTTTAGTGGTTGCCCTTTGGATGGGCTTTAAGATGATTACCGGCATGGGTGTTCAATACCTGGTGACTTTGGTTGACGGGCCGAAAGAAGTAGTTGCCGGCAGTATCACCACTTTTACCTGGCGGGTGGACGGAACGCCGACAACCATCAACATGACGACCGTTTATATAGGGACGGCCTCCACTCCAGGCACCTTAGACACAAAAATCAAACCTTCCGAGACAACCTATACACAGTTCGTCCCGGATTTTGCCAGTGGCAAATACGCCATCCCTTTGCAGTTTGTCGGCAACATTAAGATGGAAAATCCCGGCACTTATTATTACCGCGTCTACGCTCCGGTCGGTGAGAAAAACTACTGGTCAGACGAATATTCTTTTGAAGTAAAATGAAGCTGAAAGCTTCACCCCGTACCGTAAACCCAGAAATCAGCCATTATGCTAAAATAGTGAGGGTTTTCTGGTACTGGGGTAGATTACGGTTTCGGAGTTGGTGAAAGGCTGACGACTCCCCATTCCTTGCAGATTTGCCACTGGAGAGATTTAACCTGTGATTGCGTCAAATCGGAGATTTCTTTTTCCACGGTTTTGATAATTTCGCTTTTAACTTCAGTCACTTTTTCGGAAACGGTTTCCTTGGTATTTTGGATGGTGTTTTGAAGCGTATTTTTGACCGTGTTCTTGACTGTATTTTGGACAAAATCATCAATGAAAGAAGTGGGGGTGGGATGCGACGCCTGTTCTCCTAAAACGCTTTTTTCCGACTCGCTTTTGACCAGATTTTTGGGAAAGCCTTTTAGGAGTCCGGTGGTAAAAACAAAACCCAGAACCATGAGAGAGATGACAGTCAGTCCCAGGAGAATTTTCGGCGCTTTATCTTTCATGACAATTTAATCATAACACAAGGTGGTTATTTTCCGGAAAGCGCGGTCAGTCGGCGGTTAAGCTGTTGGAGAGCCTGATTGATAACCGGTCGGTTTCGATATTTCTTGACGATACCCAACAATTCTTTTTCATTTGTATGCTTCAGTTTATTAATTTCGGCAATCAGAAGCGGGAGGCAGCGGATGATGTTGTCTACAATGGTGACGGATGCCTTTTGAGCGGTGCGGGAAAGGGGATTGAGATCGACCGTGATGACTTTTTTACCCAACTTAATAAGCTGTTCTGTCCGGTCGCCGTCTTCAAGCGGGATAAAAATGACATCAGCGGTTTTTTGGCCGGCTTGACTGATGTGTTTTCTATTACTGGTTACATTTGGAATGATTGTTTTATCGGGAGTCAAGACTTCCCTGGCGCCGCATTTTTTGAAATAGGCAACGATAGCTCTTTCACGTTTTTTGGATGAGTGGAAAAGATTAACTTCCAATTTGGCTTTTGTCACTTGGGCCAGTTTAATCAATTCTTTGGGAACTAAGGCGGCGGTATTGCCGTTGACGGAAATGACCGGCTTTCGGGAAAGGAGGAGCATGGCCGCGGCCGCCTCAATCGCTTTTTGGGCAAAGGAGTGAGTTTTTTCACCGATGAGATAATCAAAAGCTTCACCCCGGCCATGAGCCGTCAATCCTTGTAAAGAAGTAATTCCATTTCTCACTCCTTTTGCCAAGAGATCACGGTAATAGAGGGAAAGGTAGCGGGGATGGGATTTGGAAAGAATATATTTAATCATAATATTATGATTTAAATTGTCATTGCGAGTACTTCGATGTCATTGCGAGCGGAGCGAAGCAATCCCGTCCGACCTGCCTGCCGGCAAGGCAGGGATTGCCACGGCTCGTTGACCGGCGAGCCTCGCAATGACAGATACTCATGTTGGTCCTGTCAGTAATTATTAATGTCTCCTTTCTATATTGTTTATCGCTATCAACCAATCTATCACTAATGACGACTTGTCCGAGCATAGAGATGGTGGCGTGGCCGCCGGCTTTTTTTATCTTGGAAATCAGTAAAGCCGCCGCCTTATTTTCCAATAAATTACTTTTTTTAGCAAAGTCCAAGGAGAGATCTAAAATATCAGCAAGCGTTAGATTATCACGGCGTTTGGTCTTTTCTAATGCCTCCCCAGCGGCTTGATTGATGAAAGACAGCCGTTTAGCGTTCTTCAATATTTTTGGGGTGGCAAGGCCTTTGACAATAACGGCGTATAATTTTTTTCCGGCGAAAGGAAAATGAGTTGCCTCAACCGGCAGACCCGGTTTGGTTTTCAGTAAAAAACCGCCGGTGACGGCAGTGGCGACGCTGCCGAGGCCGGTTTTATTGGTAATTTCGGCAACATGGCTGATTTCCGTCAATTCTTTATTTGTTTTATTTAGTTTTAACAGTTTGTTGATGGCGCAGGTGGTTGAGAGAGCCGAAGCAGCGCTGATACCGAAGCCAAATCCCAGCGGTAAGTCTGATTTTATTTTTATCAATAACGGTTTATCAGTTAAAGCGGTTGTGACTGACAGGACGGTCGGGAAGGAGATAGGTTGTCCATTAAAAAAGACTTGTGTTTGCTTATTTTGACTGACTATAGCGGTGACTTTTTTATCGATCGTACAGCCGATGCCGATTGAGCCGGCTTTGAGCGGATCTTTATCAGGACAAGCCTTAAAGAAAAAACTAAGTGAAGCGGGATAAGAAGCAGATGAATTCATAATAACTGGAGTTACGCAATAAATAATAGTTTAGATTGTCATTGCGAGCAAAGCGAAGCAATCCCGTCCGAGATTGCCACGGCTACTTCGTAGCCTCGCAATGACATTAAATTACGTAAGTCCTGTACTAGGTAAGTCGCTATTATAGTTTTTCTCACGCTTATAGTAAAATCGAGGGGAGATGAAGATGAAGAAATATTTCCCTCTATTTTTTCTGGTAGCCCTTTTCTTATTCGTCAGGTTATATAATTTTCCGGAAAACCTGAACTTCGGCACTGATCAGGGGATGGGGATGCTTGAGATATACAATCTCTACCAGCAGAAAAAAATCACCCTCATTTCCCAAACCGGCTCATCCATGACCGTTCACGGCCGGTAGTTCTATTTCGGTTCTGCGCTTTATTATATCTTCATGCCATTCCTGATCCTTTTTCACTGGGATCCGGTTTATGTTTCGGCAGTGATGGTTTTTTTCCAGTTGGCGATTTTTATCCTGTTGTACAAGACAATCAAAAAGAAATTTAAAAATAGCCTGCCGGCGATCATTTTTGCGGTGATCTTTGCGGTGACGCCGGTGGCCGTCAATTACGGACGCTTTTTCTGGTCGCCGAATTTTATGGTTGTTTTATCCAGTGTCGTCCTTTATCTACTTCTTCTTATTAAGCGGAAAAAAAGCAACACCATATTGTTTCTCCTGACAGGGTTTTTTCTGGGGCTTGGTTTCCAGATTCATTATTCCTTTTTCCTGACGATGTTAGTGACGGGTATTTGGTTGATCTTTACTAGGCAGATTAACCTCAAAAAAATTCTTCTTTTATCAACCGGTTTTCTCCTGGGGATTTCGCCCCTGATTATTTTTGAACTGCGCCATAATTTCTATAACCTAGAGACGCTCTGGTTTTATTTCACAACCAAAAACTCGGCCCGAAGCGTGCCACTTTTTGCTCCGCATCTTCACTACTTCCTAAATTTACTCCCTTTTATGTTTTATGTTATATGTTTTATGTTCTATGTTATTTCCAGAAAATTACGATATCCGGTTTATCTATTATTAATCGGCTATACGGTCTGGTCAATGCAGTTTTTTTTGCCAAAACCAACTCACGGTTTCATGATGGTTGATGGCTGGAACTTCGCCGGAGAGAAAAAGGCGGCTGAAATAATTCTTTCCGAAAAACCGCCAAAAAATTATAACGTGGTGGATATCCTGACCGGCGACACTCGTTCAATGGCCATCCGCTATCTTTTGACGATAGGCGGCAGTGCGCCGATGGGTGTGACGGAATATCCGTCAGGAAATGTTTTGTTTATCACCTCAAAACTGCCGATTGAGCAGATCCTAAAGGGTCAACTATGGGAAATTGACTGCATTAAGCCGGTAAAACTCGTCAACACCTGGGAAATCCAAAACGGGATATACTTATATCAGGTTGAGAAAAGTATTGACAATAATAGGGTAATTGTTTACAATCTAAATAGTTAGAAAGTTTAACTTGTAACCTATGAAACAAATGATTGATATTCAGGAAGAATGGCTGAGAGTTTTAACTAAAGGGATGATTACTATCCCAAAATCATGGAGGGACGAGTTCGGTTTTAAGGAAGGTGAGATGATTAAAGCCAGGAAACTGGCGGATAAAATTATTATTGACCCCGTTTCCGGGCCGGTGCCATACAGAATATATTCTTCAACCGAACTGCAACAATTTATCAATGATGATAAATTACCTGAAAGCCTGAGAAAGAAAATAGACAGAAAATTTAAGAAAAAGCAGTAAATGTATAAAGTATTTTTTGACACCTCGGTTCTTTTTTCAGCATTTTATTCTTTTTCCGGAGCTTCCGCCAAACTGGTATCGCTGGTAAAATCAAAATATATCCTTGGCATAACCACCCAAACCGTCATCGAAGAATTGGAAGAAAATGTCCATAAAATAAAAAATATTGATAAAAAAGATATCCAACAACTGATAGTAAAAAATAATTTTCTTGTCCGCGACGCCATTACTGCAAGCGAAATAGAATTATACGCGGATATCGTTGATGTAAAAGATACTCATGTTCTCGCCGGGGCTATTTTGACAAAATGCGATTATCTGGTAACTTTAGATAAGAAGCATTTAGATAATCCAAAAGTTAAATTAAAGATAAGAAAAATCAAGATTTTCTCTCCTAAAGAGTTGCTGCAAGTAATTATGTTAAAATACCCTCGAGATGACTGACGTTGAACTGGTGAAATCGAAGATAGACATTGTTTCCTTTCTTTCCGACTATATCACCCTCAAAAAAGCCGGCCGGAATTTCAAGGCCCTTTGTCCGTTTCATAGCGAAAAGACGCCTTCTTTCGTCGTTTCGCCCGAACGGCAGTCGTGGCACTGTTTCGGCAGTTGCGGCGAAGGCGGCGACGTTATCTCTTTTTTGGAAAAATGGGAAAATCTGGAATTTCTGGAGGCTTTGCGGATTTTGGCCAAAAAAGTCGGAGTGACTTTGTCCAATTACACTCCCTCTTCGCAAACGCAACTGAAAGATCGGCTCATTGAAGCCAATCACCTGGCCAGCGAGTTTTACCACTACTTACTGGTCAACCACAAAATCGGCAAAAGAGCCAGAGAATATTTAGACAGCCGCCACATCAAAAACGAGACGATCAAAACCTTCATGCTCGGTTATGCGCCGGAAAGTTGGGACAGTCTGCTTAAATACTTATTGAAAAAAGGCTATCAGACAGGAGAAATTCATCAAGCCGGACTGGTGGTCAAATCAGACCGCGGCCGGTATTATGACCGTTTTCGCGGCCGGCTGATGTTTACCCTCTGTGACCATCGGGGCAATGTCATCGGTTTCTCCGGCAGACTTTTAAATGAAGAAGTTTACCCCGAGCGTGAGCGAGGGGCAAAATACGTCAATACGGCTGAAACGCCGGTCTATATCAAAGGGAACACTCTTTACGGTCTTCATATCACCAAGGAAGCGATTAAAAAAGAAAAAGAAACGGTTTTGGTTGAGGGCGAATTTGACATGCTTTCTTCATTCCAAGCAGGCGCGGCCAATGTCTGTGCCATTAAGGGTTCGGCCCTGACTGAAGGGCAACTTTTACTTCTTAAGCGCTACACCGAAAATCTGATTTTGGCTCTCGATAGCGATTTTGCCGGCAATGAGGCGGCCAAACGTGGGATAGAGGCGGCTGATCTGGCCGGTTTTACTTTGAAAGTAGTGAAATTGCCTTTTGGTAAGGATCCGGCGGAGTGCATAGAAAAAGACCCGCATTTATGGAAAAAAGCCCTCAAAGAAGCGGTCCCGATTTAT
>JALHWS010000040.1 GCA_022866885.1 Candidatus Microgenomates bacterium
TATCATAGACAGACATCGGCAACGCTACCGGAAGGGCAAAAATCATCCCGATTCGTTTTCTCAATTCATTTTTTTGGATTTCCTTCCTGTAGATATTTTCACCATCGATGAAAATTTTGCCTTTAACGGAAAAAGACGGGTTAATATCGAGAAGCCGGTTCAAGGCGCGTAAAAAAGTGGATTTACCGCTTTTGGCGGGACCGATTATAGAAAGTATCTCATGTTCATAAATATCCAGATTAAATTTTCTGATGATACTTTTTCCGCCGATATTCACCGATAAATTTTCTATTACAACTTTTTTTTTCATTTAAATATATTTCCTTAAAAAAAGATGCATAATTAAATATGAGACAATATTGATTATTAAAACCGTAATCATCAATACCGAGGCAGTCGCAAAAGCATTAGTCAATGATATACCTTCTCTTGCCAGAGAATAAAAATGTACGGCCATACTTCTACCTGAGGCAAACATACTGACCGGTACCCGTAAACTCATACCGGCGGTAAAAATAAGGGCCGCGGTTTCTGAAACTGCCCTTCCCATACTTAATATTACCCCGGTCAATATTCCCGGTAGCGCTTTAGGCAATATAATTTTGACAATACCCTGAAGTTTAGTCCCTCCTAAGGCATAATTAACATCCATATAAGATGAAGGGACGGCCCTTATGGCTTCTTCCGTTGTCCTTATTATGGTCGGAAGCATCATCGAAGCAAGCGTTAAAGCTCCGGAAAGAATAGACCAGCTCAAACGAAGATAAATAACAAAAAGCATGAATCCAAATAATCCGAAAATTATCGATGGGATTGCCGCCAGACAATCTGTTCCGAAACGCACGATTTTCGTAAATAAGTTTTCTTCCGTATAGCAGGTTAAATACAAAGCGGTACCGATACCTAATGGAGCCGCGATAAGAACCGATAAAGCAGTCAAATATATTGTGCTGACGATCGTCGGAAAAATACCGCCTTTTTTACCCAAATCTTCCACATTGCCGGTCAAAAAATTCCAATTCACGTTAGACAAACCATGATATAAAATATAGAAAATAATAAAAAACAAAACTACGCTCGTCAAAAGCACCGCGCCGCATAATAGTGATTTTGCGATTTTTTGGGTGAGTTTAGGATTCATCTTGTTTTTTTGCTTTTTATAACTGTCATGGTAATAATATTTAAGAGTAAAATAAAAATGAAAAGAATGACCGCGGTCGCAAAAAGAGCTGCCCGATGATCACCAAGGGCATAACCCATCTCCAGGGCTATGTTTGAAGTCATTGTTCTGGTAGAATCAAGCGCTGAAGAAGGTATTTTTAATGAATTGCCGGTCACCATAATTACTGCCATTGTTTCCCCTATCGCTCTGCCCATACCCAAAATTACACCAGCCAATATGCCCGATCTGGCAGCAGGTAAAAGAACCATCACGATCGTCTGCCAATTAGTAGCTCCCATGGCAATCGATCCTTCTTTATAAGATAAAGGGACAGTCGAAAGCGCATCAATAGAAATACTTACTATCGTTGGCAGAATCATAATCCCCAAGACTATGGAAGCGGTCAGGACGGATAATCCCGAACCGCCAAAGTTACTCCTTATGAAGGGCGCCAATACCATAATCCCGATAAAGCCATAGACAACAGAAGGAATTCCCGCCAAAAGCTCTATGGCCGGTTTAAAAAACAGTTTAGTGTGTTTACCGGAAAACTCTACCAGGTAGATAGCACAGGCTACGCCAATCGGTACTCCAATAATTAAAGCACCAATTGTCACCCATAGGGAACCAATAATCATGGGCAGGATTCCAAAAATATTTTCTTGAGGCAGCCATTTTTGTCCCAAAATAAAATTTGGCAAACCGTATTTGACTAAAAAAGGGACTCCCTGTCTAAAAATAAAAAAAATGATTAAAATTAAGATAGAAATTGTCGACATAGCCACCAATTTTATGCATTTTTCGATGATTATCTCTTTATAGTATTTCATATTTTCACCACCGGTATTAATCCGTCAGCGGCAATAATTTTTTGGGCTTCTTTTCCTAATATAAATTGAATAAAATTCTTAGTTTCAGGCGTCGGGTTTTGCTTGAAGAGAAAATAAACCGGCCGGGAAATTTTATAGGTATCCAGAATAACATTTTCATTGCTGGCGACAATACCATTGACAGATATTGCTTTTACGGTGCTGTCCAAAAAACCGATAGAAATATATCCTATACTGTTTGGGTCGCTTTTTACCGCTTCCCTGATGGTACCATTTGAGTCTTGGAACATGGCATCCGTTGTCAGACGGGCACTTTTTAGAATTAATTGGTCAAATGATTTTCTGGTGCCTGAACCTTCTTCCCTGCTGATTACTCTGATTTGACCGGATAAATTTACTCCAATCTCTTTCCATTCTTTTACCTTTCCACTAAATACTTGGGTTAAATCATTCAGCGTAAGATTTGTTAAAGGGTTTCCTAAATTGACAATTATGGCGATCCCATCACGAGCTACTACTACTTTCTCCAAACTATCAGTTTCTTTAGGCAGACTCAGCATATCTGCCATACCGATATCCACGATCCCTTCGGTGGCAACCATAATTCCCACTGCCGATCCTCCACCCTGAACATCTACCGTGATATCTTTATTTGTCTTCATATAATGTTCAGCTAATTTTTCGGCAAAGGGTAGAAAAGCCGTAGAACCTGCCAGTCGCACAATTTTCTGCGATTTGGCTCCGATTCCGGTCAGAAAATACACGAGGGTAATGAAAATAAAAAAAATTGAGGCAGTCTTCCCGAATTTCATTCACTTACTCCTAATGACTTTGTATTTTATAGCAATAAATAATTTTGAACAAGATACTCGTATCCAGATTCTCGAAATATACCATGGATGTCATATCAAAAACAGGTGTCGGGAAAGTCGTGGTCTAATTGACAGCTTTTATGCCGTTATCTTCTTTAACTCTTCAGCGGCAACGGTAGGATCAATGATGTTTACCGAAAGGCCCGTCCCCAGTTCAAAACCGGCCCGATGGACAAAACGGGGAATAATCCTGATAAACCAATCTTTGGCGTGATGGATGTAGTAATTGTAGGCAAAAAGCTTCCCTTCATATTTGACTCTTAAACGCCGGACTGTTTTTTGTAAAATAACTGCTAAGTCTTTCATCTCCTCATCCGTAACATCTGCAAAAGTCGTCCCTACCTTCTTCGGAGCAATCCAAACTTCATAAGGCCACTGGGAAAAATCCGGACAATAGGTGACGAAAAAATTATTATCCTCAATAATATTTTTAACCGGTTCTTTCACCAAAGCATCCAGATTGATTTGTCTGGGAATCACCACTAATTGGGAATGGGGATGATGCAAAGAAGCGCCGGCGTGTTCTCCGTGATTGCAAAAGATCATGACGTGCCCGTCATTTTGATGTTCAAGGAAGCGTTGGTGGTAAACATTGAGTAAATCCACAAGATGCGGCAAATCCAAATCTTCTATATCTTTATTGTGATCGGGGCTATGGATGATTACTTCGTGAATGTCCGTGATGGGGAATTTGTTGGGGACGACCCGGATCTGCCAGCCGGAACTGTCTTTCTCTCCTCCCCCGAAACGCATAATCTCAGGCGGCGTTTCCTTCTCATTGCCTGAACAAAAAGGACAAACATTTTTCTTCTCCCACCCAAGGTGTTCGTCAGGCCCGCCTTGACTCGGCCCGCTTCGCAGCGAGGCGAGCGAGGCAGGCCGGTCTTGCCGGATAGGGGCAATTATAATCCATCTTTGGGTTTTGACGTCAGGGACGAATTTAGCCATTACAATTTAATTATATACTATTTTGTGTCCGCCGATAGCCAGAAAACGGACTGTATTTTTGCCTAACCACTCATAGACGATTCTAATATCACTATTGATACTAAATGCCCACTGTCCTTCCATTTTACCCCTTAATGCATGGTTATAAAGACGGGTGTCCTGTGGATTATTGATTAATAATTTGATCTTTCGCCATACAATTTCTTTCAAATCAGGATTTTCTATCACCAACTCCCTATACATTTCATCAAAATCACCGCTTAATTGCAATTTAATCATTTCTTATTCTTTTTTACTTTCCTTTTCAGGTGAAGAAAATAATCATCAATATCTTTCTCTGTTTTAAACACTAAATCATTATCAATCGGTTCTTTGGCCGCTTTCAATACCCGATCCTCAAACTCCGGTGTGAAACCGTTCACGGTCAGTTTGGGATAAAGGTAACCACGTAGAGCTTCCCTTACCAATTCGCTCACCGACGCGTAACCTCTGTCGGCAAGAGTCTTTTTCGCCTCTTTGTACATCTGTAAAGGTAGTGAAATATTTATGGTAGTCATCATATACAAAGATTGTATCTTAAGCATACATAATTTGTCAATATTGAAAATTAGAGAATAAGATGGTAAATTAAAATCATGAGTCAAGTACACTCTTGTCAAGCCATCATCGTCAGCTGCATCGATTTCCGGTTGCAGAAATATATTGAGAAATGGACAGGGGAAAACATTTCGGGCGGCTATGACAAGCTATCAATCGCCGGAGCGGTGAAAGATA
>JALHWS010000041.1 GCA_022866885.1 Candidatus Microgenomates bacterium
AAATTGGGATGGTGAACGGGTATAAGATCAAAAGGCATGACCCGTGGTACCGGACAGTTGCCGGCCGGATCTATCATCACTTTGTCAAATTCGCTTTTTCCCTGCCGATTAGGGATACCGACTGCGATTTTCGTTTGATTAGAAAAAAAGTATTTAACCAGGTAAAACTGTTTGAAAATACCGGCACGATCTGCGTGGAACTGGTGAAAAAGATCGACCATTTCGGTTACAGAATCGCCGAAGTGCCGGTGCACCATTTTTGGCGTACCAGCGGCAAAAGCCAGTTTTTCAATTTCCGGCGGCTATATCAAACAGGAATAAATCTCGTCAAATTATGGTGGAAACTAAACATCCGGCAAGCTTACGATCATTAATTAAGCAATTTAAAACACCGTTAATCCTCATTCTCTTCATGGTGTTGGGTTTTTTCTTCCGGTTGAAAATGGCTTCTTTTTTTCCCCACCAGCCTTTGTATGACGAAAAGGCTTACCTTGAGTTTGCCCGAGGCATGATTAGGGAGGTTTTTGTGGCTGATTATTATGCCCGGACTTACGGTTATCCCTTACTCCTGTCTGTGGTCTTTCGGATTTTCGGCCACAGCAATCTCTACGCGATTATTATTACTCAATCAATATTGGATACCTTGACTGCCGGTCTACTGCTTCTTATTTCTATGCAAATATTTCGCAAAAACACCTGGGCTTGGTTAACGTTTTTTCTCTATCTTTTTAATCCCCTGACCGCTTCCTACTGCGGACTGTACCTTTCTGAAATCTGGGGAATATTTTTACTGGTTTTAACTTTATATTTATTTGTTAAAGACGGGCATTTTATTCGGTATGTGCTTTGCGGTCTGACTTTGGGTATGTTTACATTCACCCGGATCATGTTCTGGTGGTGGAGCATTATTATAATGATTGGACTGCTTGTTCGTTCCCGCAAAAGGATAAAGATGATACCGCTTATCATTGGCTTCTCGGTGACAGTTATTTATCCGGTTATGGCAAACTGGAGGATATTTAAAACCCTGTCACCAATGCCGGTTTTGCCGGTCGCTCTCCTTGATTTCACCAACAGTTTTAAAGTTGGCCGTTATCCGGCGATCCTCACCCAGATGTACAAAGAGATTCCCCTTGAGATAAGGGATGAATACTGGAATATCGTCATGGCTTCCGAAAAAAACCGGCAGGTTTTTAATTTTTACCTCAAACCGAAACTGCAAGAAGCCGGCCAATACATCTTTAGCCATCCGTTTGTTTTCTTCCTATCAAGACTGCGCAACATAGTTTATTACTGGGATAAAACGAATTTGTATTATTATCAGGATCCTTTTTATCCACAAGATCGGCGGTATCTCGAGGTCGGCAATGCCATTTTTTTGTTTACGGCATTGGTGGGAATATTGTTTCAAATTAGGAAGAAGAAAAAGACCACCGGGCAAAAGTACCTGCCGGTTTTTGTCTTGTCCCTTCTTTTTTACCTGACCGTTCCAATCAGCCTTTTAATACCTGAAGAGAGACACGTTCTACCCGCTTATCCGCTTCTTTGTCTGTTTATACCTTCCGGCGTTGTCATGATAACGAAAACTTTGTCTTTTAAGAAAATATCTGATAGAGTATAGAGATAAAAATTCAGATCCGACGGATATGATTAAGTCCTTGATGAAAAAACTGGGATTGGAAAGAAACGATTTGCTCGCGCATTTTTTCTTATGCTCAATCGGTCTGATCGGAGTCCTGCGCCTTTTTTCCCTGCTTCTTGAACAAACGGCTCTAATAACCGCATACGAGAGGAAATGACAGTGGCAAGATATAAACTGCAATTATCACTGATCATCCCAGCCTATAACGAAGAGAAAAAAATTGAGGCAGACATCCGTCGAGCGAAGAGATATTTCAAAAAGGCAAGAATCAAATCGGAGATTATCGTTTCGACTGACGGGATTACCGACAGAACAAACATTATTGTTAAACATCTCCAAAAAAAGTATAAGAATCTCAAATTGATTGCCCAAAAAAATAAAATCGGCAAAGGAGCAGCCATAAAAGCCGGAGTTTTTGTTGCCGGAGGTAAATATGTCATGTTTGCCGATGCCGGTTATTGCGTGCCTTTCAAATATATCCGATCGGGGATTGCTCTTTTGGAGAAAGGTAACGATTGCGCTTTCGGCTCAAGAGCATTAGCCAAAAGTAAAATCATCAAGAAGCAGCCCCTTTACCGGATAATTGGTTCAAGAGTCTTTGGGATTATTGTCAGAAATGTAATAAAAATTCCCAAAACGATCGAGGATACTCAATGCGGCTTCAAGCTCTATAAAAAGAATGTCGCCAAGAAACTATTTAAGGAACTTAAGACTAAGCAGATGATGTTTGATATTGAGCTGATATTAAGAACGCTAAAGCATAAATATAAAATCGGGATATTTCCGGTTGTCTGGAAAAGTGACCTGGACACAAAATTTAATCCGGTCAGCGGCTCCTGGGAAAACATAAAAGACCTCTTGAAAATCAAACTGGTCTATAGATTATGAAATATGGTTAGCCTGTTTATGGTCATTTCCTGGCTACGACCGCAATGGAGATACCGACGGGAAAATCGGCATATTTCAAAAAAACAATTTCCAGCCGTTCGTAGAAATAGAATAATTCATTAAATAATCCGTTGGTAGAGGCGGTTTCCCGGGTCAGGTGGGGAACACCGTTTTTCTTCGGCGCCAACCGGCACATCAAAAACAGGATGAAATAGAGGAGGAAATCGACATTTTTCGAAAGCATAACTTTTAACCCGGCTTTTTGGCATTTGT
>JALHWS010000042.1 GCA_022866885.1 Candidatus Microgenomates bacterium
CAAGATATCTGATGGCGGTGATAAGACAAAACGGAGATGTACAGGAAGCTTTAGGACGTCTGATCGATGAGAGTCCCAACGCCCGGGAAGTCATCAATCAATTCTTGACGCAAGACAAGCGGGTTCACGGCAGAAGCCGGGAACTGATTAAACTGACGCAGGCCCTTTTATATGAGGCCGATAAAACCCATGACTTGGGTAAACTAGATCCCTTTTTCAGAGAAGTAAGAGGACAAATAGATGGACTTTTGGAGGCGGAATATTCCGTGGCGCAAAGAGCCGGAAGAGGAAGAAGGGGACAGGGGTATAATCATTTACTTGAATTTTTCCAGGAAGAGCCGGGAATCGTGATGAGTGATGATGAACAAATAGCGCTTAGAACGGTTGTTCCTCATGAAAGATCAGACAAACCCGATGAGAAGGAAACTTGGATAAAATGGAAAGAAACAGTCCATAAAATGATAGCCACCCCCAAAACCGGTACTCCTCCTGATATGACCAGATTTACCGGCAGTTACGGCAGTAATATCCCTCCCAACCAGATTGTCATTGATAAAATGGTGGCCCCGCTTGACCGGGTCTGGGGTGAACTGGAACGGAAAGAAGTCGCCGGACAACTGACGAGTGAAGATTTAGTCAAATACAGCCGGCAGTTAGTCAGAGATGAATCACAAATAAGACCGACAGATGTGGCGCCGGGAAGCGATGCTTATTTTGCCGCTTCTCGATCCTTGGGTGATTACATGGAGCAGAAATTGAAGATTTTGTCAGCCCGGTTGAAAGAAAAACTAAAAGCGGAGAAAGTGGTGATGAAAGAGGGGATAACCAATGAAACAGAATTTTTTGGGGAAATGGCCAAGAGAAAAGGCCGGTTGGGCGACTTATTTGAATTGAATCCGGAGATGGAAAAACTTTTGTACGGATTGGATGATAAAAGCCGCAGATTCCGGGATAAAGTTTTTATGAATATACACTCAAGAGTAATGTCCGACCGGAGGAATTCCAGTAACGATAATTTTGGCCTTTATGAACGGGCGGATTTTTCGACTTTCATCGACCTTTTGAAAGTAGAACTGTCAGGATTTAGAGTAGAGTCAACCGGCCGCAACCTGGGCGAAACTTTAAGCGATCATTACAATAATCTCAGCAACGCCATCCGCCAATGCCGGGATATTGATTTCTGGGCTTCCCAGCCAGGCGCCAATGCGGAAAACTTCAATAAATCACTCGGCATGTTCCAAAACGAGTATGTCAAAGAAGCCCTTAACATTCCGGCGGTGACGATGGCTTTCAGAGCTTATGAGACAGTTCTTCGCAGTATCATCTCCGCCAACGACGGCTATCTGCCGCCGGCTCTCATCGAATATGACCCGACTACTAGCCGCTCATTTTGGGATGATATGTCCCGGGCGATGGTTGAAAAAATGGTCGGCATGGGAGTTATCCCGGGTGTAGAAAGAAAGGAACGCAATTATTGTCTGGAGGTTCGGGATAAAGACGGACATTCAGTGAAACTAGATTTTCTCAATCCCTTGAAAAAAGAAGACGTTTCTCCCGATGAGTACCTCATGTACATGACGCTGGCCAAAGGGATTGGTATGGCTACCGCCCGTTACCTTGAGATGATAGCCCAAACCAGAGTACCGGGATCGGATAATCCGCAGTTGGGAATGGGGCATTTCCACAGTATGCCTTATGAAGGGCTTGCTAAAGCCATGAACTATTTCAATGTTTATATCGAGAAATGGAAAATGGGTGCCTATAAATACGGATATCTGATGAATATGCTGGTACCGGATCCAAAGAGTAAAATTACCATTGACAAAAATGATTCGTCCGCCGCGATAAGGGCTTTTATGGCTTATCAGGACGGCACTTTTGAGAAAAGATACGGAGCTGAAGCCAAAAGATTTATAGACTCGACAAATTTCTCCGGTATTTCCTCGGCCATCGGTAGAGACAC
>JALHWS010000043.1 GCA_022866885.1 Candidatus Microgenomates bacterium
CATTATCTACGGTTTAGCTCTATCGGCTGTCGCTTTTCTGATAGGCCTTGTTCCAGCAATTATCTGGGGAGTGATACCGGTCCTGACTCTGCCTCTTTATCTTGCAAGAAAGCCGAAGGGCGAGGAAGAAGTCAAAAATCTCCTTAACCGGTCAAAAAATGAGCCGGAAGTCCTTTTTCACCTGCTTATGAAACATCCGGAGGGAGAGTTTGTGATGAGAAGGCTCGGATTGGATAAAAATGTCATCCTGAACTCGTTTCAGGATCTATCTATCCTGCATAGCAGGATTTCGCTGAGGCTCAAGATTCCGGATCAAGTCCGGAATGACAACAAACCCACTCCTTGCCAGGTCTCGGAAGTTTGGAAATATCTGGCCGAAAGCTATCCGCCTTTTGCCAAAATCTTTTCCGAAAATAATTTAAAAGCTGATGATGTTTACGAGACGGCTCTCTGGTTTGAAAAACTGCAAACATATAAAACTCCTCCTTTGATATTTGACCTCGAAAAGATCAAGAGCCTGCCGGGAATCGGGGCTGATTGGGCTTACGGTTATACGGTCGAGTTTGACAAATATGCCAAGGACATAACCCACAGAATCCCGGCCTTTCCTCTCCTTGTCGGACGGGAAAAAGAACTTGAGCGACTGGAACGGATTTTAATCAAAACCGAAGCCAATAATGCTATTGTGGTCGGCGAACCGGGAGTGGCGCGCCACATGATTGTGGAAACTCTCGCCCATCGTATCATGACTGGCAGCGGCAACAAAAATCTTAGTCATAAACGGATTTTATCTTTGAATATGCATTCACTCATCAGCAGCAGCCAGTCCCAGGGAGAAGTTAAGGGAATTACCGCCGAAATTATCGAAGAGGCAGAAAGAGCCGGCAACATCATCGCCGTCATCGATGAAATGGAAAAATACGTCACCAATAAAGACGGTGGCGTCGATCTTTCGGATATCTTCGCCAAGTTTGCTGAAAGTTCGATCGGCATCATCGGCATCACCACTCCATCCGGATACCACCGGTACATCGAAACCAATCCAATCCTCTCCCCTCTTTTTGAAAAAATCGAGATTGACCCGCCGACTCTTGAAACAGTCATGGAGGAAATGGAAATCTCCATAGTGCCTGTTTTGGAAAGAAAACATAAAATGATCATTTCTTATCAGGCGGTCAAAAAAACGATCGAAGACGCAGATCGTTATATCAGCACCACCCCTTTCCCGGCCAAAGCGATAGAACTTCTAGATGGGGCGTGTGTCTATAAGAAATGTCATCCTGAGGAACGAAGTGACGAAGGATCCCGACCGATTTCAAGACTCCAACGGGATTCTTCCTCCGCCAGCCGGCGGACTCAGAATGACACTTTAACTGCTTCGGATATTGATGAGTTTCTTTCTGAAAAACTGAAGGTTACGGTGGGTGAACCGAAAGCGGATGAAAAAGAAAAACTGGCTAATTTAGAAACGCTTCTTCACCGGCGGATCATCAATCAGGAGGAAGCGATTAATGTCATATCCTCGGCACTGCGAAGAAGCAAACTGAACATCTCTTCCGCCAAAAAACCGATCGGCAGTTTCCTTTTTTTAGGGCCGACCGGTGTAGGCAAAACAGAAACCGCCAAGGCCTTGGCACAGGTTTATTTCGGCGACGAATCAAAAATGCTCCGCTTTGACATGAGCCAGTACCAGAAAACGGAAGGACTGGAAAGACTGATTGGATCCTCTTTGCTTGGAACGACCGGCGAACTGACCAGCGCTCTGACCGACAAGCCTTTTTCCCTGGTCCTTTTTGACGAGTTCGAAAAGTCGCCAAGAGAGATCTACAACCTTTTCCTTACTCTCCTTGACGAAGGTTATATTTCCGATGCCAAGGGCAAAAAAGTGGACGCTAAAAATTCGATTATCATCGCCACTTCAAACGCCGGATCTGAGTTCATCAGGGAAAACATCAATGCCGGAAAACGCGGGGAAGAACTGAAAAACGCCCTTCTCGAATATATCCAGAAGGAAGACTTTTTTTCACCGGAACTCCTCAACCGTTTCGACGCCGTCGTTGTCTTTTCTACCCTTTCGGAGGGACATTTGCGGGAAGTGGCCAAACTGCAGCTTGGAGAACTGAATAAAAGACTTGCCCCTAAAGAAATTTCCGTGGCCATCACTTCTGAACTTGTTAAACAACTGGCGCTCGTAGGCCATAACCGGCAATTCGGCGGACGGGAGATGAGGCGGGTGATTGCCGAAAAGATCGAAGACGAAATTGCCAATAAACTTTTATCCGGAAAAGTTAAAAAAGGAGAAGTAATAGAAATCGCCTCAATAATGATCTAACCTGACGATCCGTTATGATAAAAGTAAAATTGCTGATCATTATTTTTTTGAATTTTCTTCTTCTTTTTGCTCCTTTTGGTTCAGTCAAAAGCAGTCTGGCCGCTTCCGGCTGTGAAACCCGCGGCACCTGGCTTAATCCCAATGCTTTTAATTCAGATACTAGAAGAACTGAAACGCTTAATAAAATTAAACAGGCAAATCTCAACACGGTGTTTTTAGCCGCTTATACTTTGGATGGTAATTATGGCTGGTCACAAAAAGCCGATTTTGATCAATTTTATACCATGCTCCGGCAAAACAATATCAGTGTTCATGTTTGGGTTGCCAACATGTATCGAATATCCGGTGTTGACTTCACCGATCCTGTTGAAAGAACGGCCCAAAAGAACTGGGCGATGTCATGGTTTAATCATTATCCGGATCTGGATGGATTTCACCTGGATTATATCCGCTATGTTTGGGGAGACGGGAAAATATACGCTGATAAAATGAAAGCTGTCAATAACACTGTAGAAACTATTTATAACGGAATTAAATCCCAATATCCAAATAAAAAATTATCAGCCGCCGTCTTTAGTTCGTGTAAAGATTACACTCATACTGAAGAACAAAATGCCATCCCTCTATGGTTTAAAACCTGGTTTAATAATCACCCCAATAATTATTATTACGATAATTATGATGGGAATATCCATCGCACGCCCATTTTCATGTCGGTTAACCAGGACCCTGTCACCTGGATAACCAGTAACTATATTAATACAGTTATTCCTATGCAATATACAACTGATGACAGCAAATGGAATACTGATGCCGATCAATGGAAATCTTTTTTAATACAAAACGGCAATTATCCTGCCATGGGACTTGGCTGGTTGAAACCCGATCCCAATGACCCCAATTCGGATTGGGGTTTTAATGCTCCGGGAATAGTCAGAAAAATCAATTATGGCAGGTCGCTGGGCTTTACCGGCTTTGTGATTTTTGAACTTGGCAATGCTAATTTACCAACCGGCGTAAGCGATGGAGATTTGGTCAATGCATTGGCAAACGGCCCTTTTAGCAGTAAAGTTCCTTCATGCATGACTTCTTCTTCCTCGCCGACACCAACCAGGACCCCGACCCCGACGCCGGTATATAAGACCCCCACTCCCACTCCTTCCTCCTGTCCTTTTGCTTATTCCGGCGATTATAACTGCGACGGGTATATCAATGAGAGTGACTTAAACGCGCTTCTTAGCAAATGGATGACAAACGTGAATGATATCACCGGAGACGGGAAGACAAATGAAAGTGATTTAAATAAATTGCTGGGGAATTGGAAGACGATATGAAAAAATATTTTATTTTGCTGGCTATTACTTTGTTTTTTTTCTTAATGCCCAAAAGCGTCTTGGCGGTTAATTATTATGTATCCACCACGGGGAATGACACAAATCTCGGCACGCTTTCCTATCCCTGGAAAACCATCCAGAAAGCCGCTGCCACTTTAACGGCTGGTAATACGGTTATCGTCAAATCCGGTAACTACACAGGAACCATCACCCTCAGTCAATCAGGAGATAGCACCCATCGAATTATTTTTCAAGGAGAAGCAGGCACCAAACTGTCGGGACAACTAAAGGTGTATGGAAGTTACATAACCATAAAAGCCTTTGAGATTACCGGGGTAGACCCCGGCGGAACTGATCCGTGGGCTCCATGTATTCAAATCCACCAAAATAATGTGGAAATATCTGACAGTACCATTACACACTGTTTTAGTAGTGGAGTTTACTTACTCCCTACTTCCTCTTACGGCATCGTCAAAAATAATCGCATTACGGATAGTGTGAGTGATGGAATTTCTATTGATGGCCAATATCAGCTAATTGAAAACAATTATATCGGCCACATTAGGAATTATTATCGAGAGGGTACTGCCTATCGTGGGGAAGCAGACGGGATACATTTTTTTGGTTCACATCATATTATTAGAAACAACACCATCGAGGATCTCAATCATAAGTACACCAAATATACTCCCAGCAACACCTGTAACGACACCACCGCCCAAACCAATGCCGAATGTTGGACTCACATTGATTGTTTTCAAGGATGGAATGGGACGAATGTCGCCATCAGTGATATCCTGTTTGAAGGGAACACCTGTCGTTTGTCTCGATCCTATTTACCCAGCGGAGTGCCTCTCGACACCTTAATGGTGAAATTTTTCATGCTGCAACGGACCGCCAATACCCCTGTCGACAATATTGTTTTTCGAAACAATTTCTTTATTAACGAATCCTATAACGGTTGGACACCGATTAATATCGGCAATGTGGCCTGCCAAGCTACGCTTCCAATAGAGGCAGTCAGCATTTATAACAACACCTTTGTCAAAACAACCGGCGAGGGATTTATGGGAGTATTGCTCCGCTGTATAAATGGGATCGACATCAAAAACAATCTTTTTATCGATTTTGGCAATGCTTCCCACTCCTATATTTATTCAAGCAACGATGTTTCCGGCATTACCATAGATCATAACGCTGTGTATAAAACCAACGGTAAAGCACCGGTCGGCGGTCCTTATCAGGGAGACAATATTCCGTCGCTTTGGATGCAGGACCCCAAGATTGTCAGTTTGTCCGCAGGGAATCTTCATTTGAATTCCAATTCCTCTCTCATCAATGCCGGAGTGACATTACCCTCTGTCCTTTACGATATCGATGGGAACTCCCGACCTCAACCTCAAGGTTCTAGTTACGATATAGG
>JALHWS010000044.1 GCA_022866885.1 Candidatus Microgenomates bacterium
AGGATACGAAAAGCTTGAGCATTGGAATGATGGCAAACTATGCCTTCAATATTAACGTAAGAGCTGTAACTGGCGTCACACGGTCTTCTGACGTCTTGGCCGTTAAAAAACACTTTTCCGTCATTGACGGCCCTGATAGTTAAAGGATTGGCGGAACTACAAGCAGCATTGACGATTAATTCACTGTAGGTGCCGTCAGCCAAAGCGATTGTTTGCCCGCAGTTTGAAGAAGAATATGATAAAGCAAAGACTTTCTTTGATGAGAAAATAAAAAGAGAGAGAATCAGAAAAAATAAGATAAATAATTTATGATGCATTTTTATTATGTCTTCCAGTTTCCCAACAGTTTATTCAAATCACTCTCATTCACTTTTCCGTCTCCGGTGATGTCTTTCTCGTTTGTCATCCATTTGCCTAAAAGAGCATTCAAGTCGCTCTCATTTATTTTCCCGTCGCAGTTGAAATCGCCCAATGATTTGAGAGGGCAGGGTACATCTCCTTCATAAACTCCATCCAATGTTTTCCAAAGACCGCCGTTTGCTTCCCATGTCACTGAAACACCCGATTCTTTTTTAATCCTTTCTTCCATTGGCCAGGGCCACAATGGTTTTGAGGTTATAACGCCATTTTCATATTGATAAATAACATCAGCGCCGATGTTTTTGCCGTTTTCGCCGATACCTTTAAGGTTGGTTTTTGAAGCTATCAGATATGCTCCATCACCCCATTGATTGGTGTCCCAATTTACAGATAGTGGTCCTTCACCGGTTCCAGCAGCAGTATTCTCATATGGGTTGGTATTATTTACAGAATATTTATTATACGAATGGTTAAAAGTGGCAAGGTTTTGTGGATCGGCATTTTTCACCAACATTTTAACCGGGTTGGTGGTTTGAAAGAATGAGTTTTTAACAGACAGACTGTTTGAAGGAGAATTAGTAATACTCCCGCTTTTGTTATAAACAAAAGCTCCATAGGCGTATTTTTCATTTGAAACCCAGGTGAAATTTTCCACTAAAGCTGAAAAATTGTTACCACTCTTATCACGGCTGATACCAAATCCCATTTGGGGGCATGGTTGTCCTTTAGTGCATAATAGCCCTGAAGTATCGCGGTTTATGGAGTTAATGGAAACAATATCTTTAAAAGTGCAATTGGTACAACCCACGCCATAAAACGAATCACCCTTGCCTTTATAAACAATTGAACCTAATAGCTTCTGGTTTTGGCCGGGAATAATAAAGCCGTGGGTGGCAGCATCATAACGCGGGGTGGCAGAAGTACCGGAAGTTTGGCTCCGTTGGACACAGGGAGCGTCAGGGGAGAATGTTCCACCTGTATATAAACTTGAATCTGGTTTCGTAAAAACAACAATATTCTCAAGGGTATTATGATCGCCACCATACATTTCCACATTTTGGCACCAGGGCCATTTGCCGGTGCTGTCATCCCAACCTTCCCAAAGGTTAAAAAACCTGCGGACAGTAACATAACTGGTGTCTTGACTGATTAATATTCCATGAATACCAAAACCATAAGAAGCACAATCTTCAATCAGGATATTATTGACTCTAACCGATGTACCGCCGGTAGTTGTACTGCCGGTAATATTAAAAACAGGACTCCAGGCGCCATGAGCATTCCTGGCAGTCACGCGGCGAAGATTGACATGATGAGATTCAGTGCCGGAGATGGCATAACCATTTCGGTCAAGTTCAGGCACTACCCAGACAGGCCAACCTTCTTCGTGATCAACGTCGTCACAGTTTTTCGCATAAACCCCCTCAATATTGATATAGCTTGATTTTATGAGATGAATACAGCCACCATAAGGAGAAGCATTACGGGCTACATCATCCAATACCGCCTTACCATCGTTTTCAGCCTTGATAGTTAAATAAGTTCTATTATAAAGGTAAATTGATTCGTAATAAGTCCCATCTTTTAAGATTAAAATGTCATTAGATTGCAATTTACCAATTGAAGTTTTAATTGACTTCCAAGGAGAAGCGCTCGTGCCGTTGTTCGAATCTGACCCGGAGGGGGAGACATAATAAGACGCTGCCCTAGTAGGCTTGGGCAGTGAAAGAAAAAATGAAGTAAAAATGAAAAATATAAAATATTTTTTCATCCAAACCCCGGGATACGTAAAATATCATAACCGACGACGCGAAGAAGGAAAACAGAGAAGATGACCAGGAAGAGGCCGATCAGCGAATAAACGATTGTATCCTTACCATTTTTCAGTTTCTTCGGATCTCCTGAGGAAGTCAGGACCAGTACG
>JALHWS010000045.1 GCA_022866885.1 Candidatus Microgenomates bacterium
TAAACCTGTTCTTTATGCTTTTAATGTTTCCGAAAAACAACTGGAAAACCAGGATGGATTAAAAAAGAAAATTACGGAGATCTTGAAACAAGTTCAGGATGACAAGGCGGCATATATTTACATTAACGCCAAACTGGAAAACGAGGTTTTAGCCCTTTCCGAAAGTGAACAGATTGAATACCTCAAGCAGTTTCATCTGGAAGAAACCGGTTTAAACCGCCTGATCAAAAAAGCCTACGAAAATCTTGGTCTTATCTCTTTCCTGACAGCCGGCGAGCTGGAAGCCCGGGCCTGGACCATCAAAAACGGTACTTTGGCTCCTCAAGCGGCTGGGGTCATCCACACAGATTTCGAAAAACACTTCATCAAAGCCGATGTCATTCCTTACGACCTATTTGTAAAGTATGATGGTTGGATAAAAGCCCGGGAAATGGGTAAGGTAAATACAGTCGGAAAAGATTATCTGATGAAAGACGGCGAGGTGGTCGAGTTCAAAGTCGGAGTTTAACGGTTATTTCTTGTAAGGATTATAATCCTTGTCCGAGTTAAATTCAGGGATAGGCACAGTTTCCACGCAGGAAGGATTAGTCATCTGGATCGTAACTGGTGTCTGCACTTGTCCCCATCCATAAAGGATTACCCGGTCAAAACCGTTATAATAACCGGTAGCTAAAGCATAATTTTCTGAAAAACTGTAGATTCCGCCGAGGGTGACCGCCGAATAAGTCCCTCCGCCGCCTTTGGCAAAAAATGATCCGCCAGAGGGAGGAAGGACAAAACTGACGATATCATCAACCCAATGATGGGCAGGTGTACCGGGAACTGTAATGTCCCCGGCTTCTTTGCCATCCCAGAAATCATCCAGATAACCGCAAACCTTGGCGTCAATTTTGTAACTCATCACTCCGCTATTGATTTCAGCTGAACTTTCACCTTTTATCTGGTATTCGGCGGTACATTCAGCTTTTAATTTGATGGCTTGCAATTTCTCATCCTGCATCTTTTGCGACTCAAGAAGAATAATCAGAATGTTGATATCTCTTCTCCGAAGAAGCATTTTGTTGTTTTTACATTTCCCTTCAATATCGTTCAACCTGTCTTTCAAACACTGTTTGATATTTACCCGGGCAAATTTGGAATCATCGACAGATTGGGCTTTTTCGTAAGCGGTAAAAAGGGCGTCCAGTTTTGCCGAATTGCATCCGGCATTCATTGACCGTAAAATATGGTCCATCCATTTAGCTGCTTTTTCCGGAGTAATCTCATCGGGCACGTATGCTCCTGTTTGATTGACGGGAGCGGAAGATTGTTTACCGTCCTGGGAATTGGCGGTCGGTTCGACTTTGCTGTCTTCGGCTTTATCGGCCACGATAATGATACCGCGGTTGTTGTTTACGATCGTCGGGGTCGGCGTAATTGAAGTTTCTATTCCCAAGACACCTGTCTCGTTTGGAGGTAAAACTTCACTTGGCGCGATATTTTGTCCTTCTTCTTTTTTCGTCGGTGAAAAATTAAAAGTAATTGAAGCGGGTATCTTAAATTTTACCTCTTTCGGCTCAATCAAGACGCCATTTCCCAAGCTTGAGGTGTAATCAACGATGGGGACTTCGGACAGCGCGGAAAGCTTAAACTCCGTATCTTTTTCCAGGGATTCGGGCGGGACATAGAAAGTGACTTCCGTGCCCTTAGGATCGGTCAACATCAACTTGCCCCCGTCTTTTACCGTCAGCAGTTTAGAAACAGTAGTCCCTTCAACAATTACCGGTTTTTTTACCTTAAAAACACTACCGGTTGCTTCTTCTGTGTTTTCTGTTTGAATAGCTGTATTTTTTAAAGCGGGGAAAGGAGCCGGGATACCGCTGAATTTTAATAGAACGAAGATGATGCCAATAACAGCTAAAAGGCCAACAAAGATTGCAATTATGATATCTCGTTTCCGCATAAAAAACTATCTCTATTTAAAATATAACGGATTAAAAATTTTTGTCAATGAGGTCAAATTTTGGCTCTTGAAGGTTTCTTCACCAATTTGGCTACATATACGATTTCTCTTACTTCACCGTCTTCTCCTTGGATTTCGTTGGTTCCGGATAGCCGAGCGTATTCCCGAAGATAATCAGACATCCCCACTTCAAGATCTTTGAGTTGGAGGTGGATGTCTTTGATCTTTTCGGACAGCTGGTAAACATCGCTTCTTTTCATTATCTGAGCGCGGGTTGTAGCTTTCACCTTAGCCGCTTCTTTGGCTTTATCAAGGTGTTGTTTGTAAGTCGGATCGTTTAGGAAGATGTCTTCGAGCATTTCCTTTTGTTTTTTCTGCTCGATTTTCAGTTTGTCGATATTGGTGATGTGGCTTTTGATCAGGTGTTCGAGGTTTAAAATGATTTCAGCGCCGTCATCTGTCGCTTTCTTTGTATCGTCCATAGGATTAAACTATATAATAAAGATGAAAAATAAATCAAGGGGGATTATTTTAGTCATTCTTCTTTTTTGCCTATTAATTCCTCTGTTCTTTTATAATTTAGGCGGATTTTCACTGATCGATTTCGATGAGGCCTGGTACGCGGAAGTTGCCCGAAATATTTTACGCAGTGGCAATCCGCTGATCCTTACTTTTAACGGAAACCTTTTTCTTGACCATCCGCCGGCTGGCTTTAATATCGTCGCTTTATCATTTTTGATTTTTGGGGTAAACGATTTTGCCGCCAGGTTTCCTTCGGCTGTCTTTGGATTTTTATCCCTTTTTCTTCTGTTCGCAATCGGAAAGAAGTTATTTAATAAAATCATCGGCCTATCCTCAAGCCTGATCCTGGTTTCCTGTGTCTGGTTTATGTTCCGTGCCAGATCAGGAAATATGGACACCATCCTTTTGTTTTTCTATCTTTTGACTTTTTATTTTGGGCTTAAGGTTATTGATAACCGTAAATGGCTTTACGCGCTTGTCGCTTCATTTTCAGTTTTATTCCTGATCAAATACATGATTGGTTTAACCGTCCTGGTCCCGATAGTTTTCTACTGGATAATTTATAAAATCCCGGTTTCTCGCAAAACCATCCTGAAATCTCTGTTATTGTTGGTTGCGATTTTAACACCGTGGATAATTGCCAACTATCTGACTTACGGCTTGTTATATTTCCAAAACATGATCTCAAGCGGTCTTCGAATGGGTACCCGTATCCCTCCCGACTTGACCGGTCTTCTCTCCACAAACACATTCGTCTATCTCCATTACGGCATCGGCAAATGGTATTATCCGGGGCTTGTATCTGGAGTATTTTCCTTATTTTTTATCCGAAAAAAGAAAGCTTTGGTCGTACTTTACGCTCTGTTAATTGTTTTGCTTTCAGGTTTTCTTACCAACAGCAAAACGGAAATTTGGCATTTGATCCCTCTTTATCCGACCACGGCTCTTTTTATCTCTTTTACCCTATTTGAAATCCTTTCAATTTTAAGTCATGTATTTACTGCCAGACACAGACAAAGAATCGTTTCCTTTTGTATGCTTTATGCAATTCTTTTTGTCACTCTTTATCAGATAAACAAATACCGCGACAACGTCCGGTTATTTGACAGGGGAATGACTGATCTGGCATTCGTTTCCGCTGCCGCCAAAAACCGGCCGGAAAAACTGTACCTGGACGGTCATGATTTTATGCCGTCAACTGTCTATTACTCGGAAAAGAAAGTAAATTTTCTGCGATACAACGATCCTCCGCAGGATAACCTGAAAGGTTTCATTGCCAGTGGAGAAAAAAATGTGCTTATCCTGACGGAAAATTGGAAACTTGAGGCTGATAAAATTGATAAAAAAATATATCGGATAATTACCGAGCGCAGCGGCCGCATCCTGATACTGGTTATTTAAAGCAGTTCGGCCAAGAGCTAATTCCCCCGCGGCTGATTTTGAAAGCGGCTGTCCTAACAGCTTCCTCCGGCGTAAAACGCAGATTCAAATCAGAATTATGTCCCATAATCACCCTCGTGGCCAACCAGGTACCGGAGGAAAATTGATACAATCCGGCATAATCTCGATTTACAGCTTGTGGATTAAACTTTGATTCGCAATAAGCGATTTTACGCAGTTTTTCTTTATCCACCTTATATTCATCCGCGTATTTTGAGAAGTATCTTTCCAATTCTTCGGAAGTCAGAGGTATCCGCGTCGGTGTCGGAGTAAAAGTCGGAGTGGGTTTTCGGGTTGGGGACGGTACCGGGGTTTCGGTGATGACAATGTATTCTAAAGTGATTTGGACTGTTGGAGTAGGCTGATTATTAATTGATGGGTTGTTTGCCGCTTTTGATCCTTTGATTAAATTGATTACGAATAAAGAGGAAACAATCACCCCGCCGATTATTAACTTGCTCATATAATATTCTTAGGCCGCATCCCTTTTGTTTAGGATACCATAGCCTGTCCAGCGTGACGTTTGGCGCGGATCCGGTTGATTTTACTTAGGTGAATTTTTCGAAGTCTCAGAGACTTTGGCGTCACTTCCAGAAGTTCATCATCACCGATGAAATCAAGACATTGTTCAAGTGTCAGTCTGACCGGCGGGTCAAGCTGTATGGCCACGTCAGAATTTTCCGTATGCATATTGGTCAGTTTTTTTGATTTGCAGACATTGATATCCATGTCCTCGTCACGGTTATTCAGTCCGATAATCATCCCTTCGTAAACCAGTTCTCCCGGACCGATGAAAGCGGTCCCTCTTTTCTGGACGGTTTCCAGAGCATAAGCGGTTGAAGTACCGGACTCAAAAGCCACCAGAACGCCGTTTATTCGGATTTTTCCGACATCCTCACCGGCCGGTTTATATCCCAATAACAGGCTGGCAAAAACGCTGTTGCCGCTGGTTTCAGAGATCAAAAGTCCCCGAAGACCCAAAAGATTTCTGCTTGAGATGGTAAAAGTAAACTTGGTCGTTTTTGAATTTATGTTTTTCATGTCCAAAATCTCCGCTTTCCGGCGGCCGATTTCTTTCATGACGAGGCCGACGTATTTTTCATCCGTCTGGATCGTCACTTCCTCGAAGGGTTCCATAAGAATACCGTCGATTTTTTTCAGGATGACCTGGGGTTTGCCTATTTGCATTTCATAACCTTCACGCCGAAGTGTTTCTATAAGAATCGCCAAATGCAATTCTCCTTTACCCGCCACTTCGAAACCGTTGCCGGCCGGATTCGGGTTTATCACCAAACCGATATTGGTTTTTATCTCGCGGGTCAGCCGCTGTTCCAGCTGTCTGGCGTTGGAAAATTTCCCTTCCTTTCCGCTTAAAGGAGAGGTATTGGAACTCAAAGTGATTTTCAGGGTCGGTTCGGTCAGTTTGATGACCGGAAAGCCAATCGGATCAACCGGATCAACCAACGTCTGCCCGATAGCCACCTCGGGAATACCGGTAATGGCAATGATATCTCCGGTTTCGGCTTCGGCCACTTCA
>JALHWS010000046.1 GCA_022866885.1 Candidatus Microgenomates bacterium
TGAGGTTTGATGAAGGCTTTTACTTTATCAGTGAAAAAATGTTTTCTGTCTAAAGTGACCAGATGGGAAACCCGGCTTTTTTTGGCTGCCGCCAGAATCGGCGCGTCTTTCTTTTCGATGTAATTTTCACAAAGAGCGGTTTCCTCAATAGTTGGAGTGGGGACAAGGATCATTTTCGCCTGTTTCAGGAAATAGGTGAAGCGGAAAAAAGCCGCTTTAGGCATTTTTAATTTGATATTTTTTCTGGCTTCTCCGATGACATCCAAAGATACGTATGTCCGGATGTCTCCTTCTTTGGATTTCCCTAAAATGAAAGCGGACGCGCCGGATATTGATCCGCTGGCGGCGACCAAAACAGAGGAGTCCAGAAACACTTTTATCATTTAAGGTCAGGCCAGAAGCCGGCGGCTTTTTGGGCTAAATTTTGCGGCAATTTGTCTTTTTGGAGCATTTCTTTCAATTCATTGTCAGAATATACTTCATAGTCAGCCGTTTCTCTTGGTTCAATTATCAGACGGGAGCCGATTTTTTTGATTTTGGCAATTTCGCCTTCTCTTATTCCAAGGTCATCACGGAAAGATTTGGGGATAGTGACCATACCTTTTGCAAGGATTTTTACCCATTCTTCCTGAGGTGAGATTCGATTTATTGTTTGCATATTTTTTATATGAATTTTCCAACTTTCCATATTGTAAACTTTCAAACTAAGGATGTCAACAGGAAGTCTTCTGGAGTCTGGAGCGGGAACCCTGTACAACTCTTACCTCGAGCCGGAGGCTTTCAGCCTCGCGCTCTCGAGGAGCGAGTATACGGGGCGGGCCCCAAAGTATGCTTCCTTCCTCCCGAGGTCTACGTCCTCGCGTCGGAAGAGCGCAACTTCGGGGCAGGTCGGACCCTGTTTTTTGAGCCTAGAGAGGGAATCGGACCCTCGACCTCTTTCTTACCAAGAAAGCGTTCTGCCACTGAACTACCTAGGCAAATATAGTACTCGCCCCGCCTGCTATCGCTTTGCGAAGCAATGCGGGCAGGTCGGACTTTATCCACCTCTGGTGGAACTGAGCCACCTCGGCGACAAACAATTGCCATATTTTACAAAATATGAAGAGACGACTCAATGGCCGAAAAAATAAAGCCCGTTTTCCTATTGACTAATATTTTTAGGGGGTGCTATGCTGAAATGAGGAATTGAGGTGATTATTAATGTATAAACAATATCAAAGAGCCAGGGACAAAGTACATAAGTACCTGCGGCTTCATCCCAATTACAATGCTTGGGTGCATGTGGCTGCCGGAATGGGCTTCGGGATACTGATGACTTATCCGATGGTCGGGATCCATCCTATCCGTTGGGCGGTTGCCCTTTTGGATTTTGCCACCATAGCCCATATCTATCCCTTGATTGCGGAGGATTGAGTTACCTTGCAAGGTTCAATACTTTTGTTTTACCGGCAATTGACTTTTTTGTCGGGGAAGATGTAGCAGATGGGGTATTTGATGATACGTCGGTAATCGGTATTAAACTGCACGCGCCAGTATTCCGGGATTAAAGTCATGGTGATTTTAGTGAGGTTGACTTTTTCTTTACTTCCTTTGTTAAAAGTACTTAAAGCCAGCTGAAGTGCCTTCTTTGCTGAGACGGCCGGAGGAAATTGAGGCAGCTTGTCACATAAGTAATCTTTGGGCAACTCCCTCCCTTCGGCTGATTTTTTTTCGCTCCAGCTGACGCCGTACATCTCTTTTTTCTCCGAAGACTGAAAATCATAA
>JALHWS010000047.1 GCA_022866885.1 Candidatus Microgenomates bacterium
AATCCTGCTAAACCCCTCTTTCTTGTTTCTACTGCCAGGCTGACAAATGACCAAGGTACCCCTCCTCAGGCCTATTTACTGAATAAAATATTTGATGAATTGGGTTTGGACCATACATGGACAGGAATGGCGGATGTACGATCGGCAACTTTAAGAACACATCCAACCGGTGCAGTAGTTGTTAAGGTTCAACCCGGTGAATATGAGGCAATTTTTACTAAAATTCGTGATCGGTTTAATGCTGCTGCGGAAAAAATGATTAAGGAAAATCCTGGTTATTTTTAAATAAATCAAAATAATATTTTCATGAATACTTTAATTATTTACCAATCGGTTCACCACCAAAACACGGAGAAGATCGCGAAAGTAATGGCTCAAGTTTTAGGAGCGGAAATTGCCAAGCCGGAGACCGTGAAAATTGAAGAATTGGGAAATTATGACCTGATCGGTTTCGGCTCTGGAGTATACCACTCCAAACCTCACCGTTGCCTTTTTCAACTAATTGAACAGTTGCCTCTTCAGAATAGTAAGAAGGCTTTTATCTTTTTCACTTCCGGCCTGTTCCCGATAAAATTTATCAATGATTTTCAAACGCCACTCTTATGCGCTTTAGAAAACAAAGGATTTGCAGTCATCTCCGGTTTTAACTGCCGGGGTTGGGATACATACGGACTGATGAAGTATCTCGGCGGTATCAACCTACAAAATCCTAATGAAAAAGATCTCCAAAAAGCCCGAGATTTTGCCCAGAAATTACTGCAGATCAAGTAGTTTCAAACCGGTTTCCGGATCAAATTTTTTCTTCAGAGTCGGCAATGCGCAAAGGAATATTTCTGAAGTTATAGAAATTCTCCCTTCAAGAAGATGTCCGCCAAAAACATGAAACTGATTATCAGCTAAAGTAACATGGGCATGAATAATTAATTCTTTTTCCCGGGCGATATTTCCGGTAATATTTAAAAGCTCTAATGCTTTTTTAAATTTTCGGCTGGAGTATTTTTTACTGATCTCATCATAATGAGCAATCCTCACCATATCACATGCTCCAATACCGTAAAAAAACCCGCCATTAATTTTGTTTTCCCGGCAAAATTTGCTCATGGCAGAAATGATTTCTTCACCCTTTTCCAGTCTTAATATCCAAATTTTCTTATCGCTCCTTTTTGCTTGCATAATATTGTTTATTTCTTATATTTTAATATTGCGAAAAACCCAAAAACGCATCTTAGCGTCTTGCCAGTCATCGGGATTAAGTCCAGCTTTTAAACAAAGATTGGACAGGAAACTCTCCGCCTTGGGCAAGTCCTCCCAAACCTGGGGCAAGAAAATGGCTTTCCGGCCGTCTTTATCCAAAAGCAATCCGGGTTTATTTTTTGTCAAATATTTCAATAACTCTTGACTGTCTTTGGGTTTATATTTTCCCATCGGAGAAAGAACGGAAACCTCTACGGTTAAGTTGGGGATTTCCTCTTTCGTAATCGGGGAAAATCTGTAATCGCTAGTGATGGCGCTAATGGCATTTCTGATGATGTTTTTGTATAAAGGTTCAAAGGCTTCATAGTTTCCGATACAGCCGCGCAGTTTCCTGTAAATATAGACGGTCACAAAACAGGCTGCTTTTTGATGTAAATTCTCCGCCACATCCCCGGCTTTAATTTCCGGGACTTCATTTTCTTCCAGATAATAATGGATAACGTATTTTGCCAATTCCTCTTTAGTTTTATATGTCATAATTCTTATCCGTAAAATCCGATTGCCGCGTAGCCGACGACACCGCTTGTATCACCGGAGAAGGTAGCGGACGTATCATAATTAAGAAGTATCCCCTGCCATTTTTGCCTTTTGGCCATTTCCAACAAAATCAAAATACCCGTCATCCCGCAGGCGGTATTTTCTTCTGTTTCAAAATAACGGTTATCACCTTTTAATACCGCTTCTATTGTCTTTTTGTCTTTTGACCGGGCTTCACCTTTTGGTAGGTAATGTGAAAGATCTGAAGAAAAAATATAAAAAGAATCAGGATAATTTTCCAGGAAATAATCGGTTGACTTTTTCGCATCCACCTGACTACCGGTTAAAAAAGAGGAAATATTTAATTGTTTATTGTTCGAGTTGATATATTGCAGAAAGGGCAGCTGCACTTCTAAGCAATGTTCATTCAGGTGCGGTTTTTCATTAATAGTAATTTCTTTGTCAGGTTTTTTTATTTGCCGGCAATTGATTTCTCCCAACGGTGTCTCCCAAAGACTGTCCGGACTGTTTATCAGTCCGGTAAAATAAGACTGATGCGACGGACCGACTAAAATATAATGATAATTTTTTTCATTCATGGATAACTGCCGGTATCCCCAAGCGGCTGTCTGTCCGCTGTATACGTAACCGGCATGGGGAACTATCAAGGCTTTGATTTTTTTCAAATTTTTTATCTCTTTGGTTTTTCCGAAAAAATCTTCCAATATCGATGATAATTCTTTTTTCTCTGCCGGATAAAAACTGCCGGAGAAAAATGGTTTCCTGATATTAGTGCCAGACGCC
>JALHWS010000011.1 GCA_022866885.1 Candidatus Microgenomates bacterium
GTGATAGTACATCTCCTCTGGAATATTGGCGTAAGTTAAAAGAGCGCCTAAAAGAAGAGGGAAGTGAAACCGTGACAAAATGTCACGCTTTGAAAATGATTGCCGCCGATGGAAAAATGCGTCTTACCGACGCCGCGGATACAGAAACTATGTTCAGGATTATCCAGTCAATCCCATCTCCCAATGCCGAGCCGTTTAAGTTATGGCTTGCTCGTGTTGGATATGAACGGATTGAAGAAACTCATGATCCGGAACTGGCTATAAACCGTGCTTTGAAAGCATATTTTAAAAAAGGTTACAGCCAGAATTGGATAAATCAGAGATTGAAAAGCATTGAAATAAGGAAAGTATTAACTGATGAATGGGAGAATAGAGGGGTAAAAGAAGGAGATGAATTCGCTATTCTTACTGATGAGATTACTTTAGCTTGGGCTGGGATGAAAACTAAACAGTATAAAGTCTATAAAAATCTCAAAAAAGAGAACCTGCGGGATAATATGACTAATCTGGAATTGGTACTAAATATGCTTGCCGAAGCCTCAACTACTGAAATATCCCAAAAAGTGAAGCCTAAGACTTTCATCCATAATCGATTAGTTGCCAGGAAAGGCGGAAGCGTAGCAGGAGTCGCGAGAAAGAAACTCGAAAAAGAAACAGGAAGAAAAGTAATCAGCAGGGAAAGTTATATATCAAAGAAATATAAAGATAATTTTGATACTCTCGAATATGATAAAACTGTTGGCCTGAAACGAATTCCCTTCAAAAGGAAGAATTAAGAAGTTTTTGCGATTATCTTCTCGGCGATGTTTTTGGGGACTTCCTCGTAGTGCGACGGCTCCATGTAATAATTCGCTCTTCCTTGAGAAAGGCTCCGAAGGGTAGTCGCATAACCGGAAAGCTCAGCTAGTGGCACCATGGCGATAATGATGGTGACATTGCCTCTTTTTTCTGTGCCTAAAATCTGGGCGCGTTTGCTGGATAAATCACCAATGACTGTCCCCATAAACTCATCGGGAGTAGTCACTTCCACCTTCATGATCGGCTCAAGAAGGACTAGGCCTGCCTGCTTGACCGCGCTTTGGAAAGCCATGCTGCCGGCAATTTTGAAGGCAATGTCTGAAGAATCAACATCATGGTAAGTACCGTCGTATAAAGTGACTTTGATATCAACCACCGGATAACCGGCTAAAACGCCTTTGTCTATCGCTTCCTTGACGCCTTTTTACACTGAGGGGATAAACTCGTTGGGAATGGCGCCGCCTTTGATGGCATCCACATACTCAAAACCGCTGCTTCGGGGAAGCGGCTCAACCCGCAGCCAACAATGCCCATATTGTCCGTGACCGCCGGTTTGCCGGATATATTTTCCTTCCGCTTCGGCTTTATTTTTAATTGTTTCTTTGTAAGCTACCTGCGGCGCGCCGACATTGGCGCCGACATTAAACTCCCGCTTCATCCGGTCAACTAAAACATCCAAATGCAACTCACCCATCCCCCAGATAATCGTCTGACCGGTTTCATGGTTGGATTTGATCTTAAAAGTCGGATCTTCGTCAGACAGTCGTTGCAGGGCAAGTGACATTTTCTCCTGATCGGCTTTGGTTTTCGGCTCAATAGCCAGGGAAATAACCGGTTCCGGAAAAGTGATTTTTTCCAAAACGATCGGTTTATCTGTCGAAGAAAGAGTGTCACCGGTACTGGTGTCTTTCAAACCAACCATGGCCACAATTTCGCCGGCCAAGGCCTCTTCAATCTCTTCTCTTTGATTGGCGTGCATCAGAAGCAGCCGGCTGATTCTTTCCTTTTTATCTTTCACTGAATTCCAAGCGTATGAACCGGAAGCAATTTTTCCGGAATAAATCCGCACATATGTCAGTTTACCCACATGCGGGTCAAGCTGGATTTTGAAAGCCAGCGCGGAGAATGGCGCCTCGACTTTATTTTCACGGGTTTCATTCTGATTGGTTTTCGGATTGATCCCTTTAATCGACGGCACATCCAGTGGCGATGGCAAATAATCCACAATTGCATCCAAAAGCGGCTGGACGCCTTTATTCCGTAGAGATGTCCCGCAATAAATGGGGACTAACTTGTAAGCGATGACGGCTTTTCTTAGGGTTTTTTTCAAATCTTCAAGGCTTGGCTCTTGGCCGTTTAAGTATTTTTCCAAAAGGCTGTCATCCTGTTCGCAAATCTGTTCTATCAAAAGGTGCCGGTATTTTTCCACTTCTTCTTTCATTTCCGGCGGAATTTCGTCTTTTACATCGAATTTGGCTCCGAGTTCTTCACCTCCCCAAACCATACTTTTCCTTGTTAGAAGATCTACGATTCCGGTAAAAGTCTGTTCCCGACCAATCGGTAAAGCCATAATGGCCGGATTGGCTCCCAGTCTATCTTTGATCATTCCGACAGTCCGCAGGAAATTGGCGCCCAATTTATCCATTTTATTGACGAAACAAATCCGCGGCACATTGTATTTATCAGCCTGGTGCCAAACGGTTTCCGATTGTGACTGGACGCCTTCTTCAGCGTCCAAAACAGTCACTCCGCCGTCAAGTACCCGCAGACTTCTTTCCACCTCGGCCGTAAAGTCCACGTGTCCGGGAGTGTCAATAATATTGATCCTTGTTCCTTTCCAGAAAGTGGTGGTGGCTGCAGAAGTAATGGTTATCCCTCTTTCTTTTTCTTGAGGCATCCAGTCCATCTGGGTCGTCCCTTCGTCAATATCGCCGATTTTATATGAACGGCCGGTATAATAAAGGATCCGTTCGGTCGTGGTAGTTTTTCCCGCGTCGATATGGGCGATAATTCCGATATTCCGGATTTTATCAAGAGAAACATTTCTGTTTTTAGCGACGGTTACATTTGCAGCCATAGAAAATGGGGGTTACCACCGGAAATGCGAGAAGGCTTTATTAGCTTCGGCATTACGATGCATTAAATCTCTTTTTTTAATCGCCTCTCCGGCATTATTAAAAGCGTCTATCAATTCCGCCGTCAGTTTCTCGGCAAAGGTATGATACTGTTTATTGGAACGGTTGCGGGCGGCTTGAATCAGCCACCTGATCGCCAAAGAAATCCGTCTCTCGCCCCGGACTTCGCTCGGAACCTGATATGAAGCTCCTCCGACCCGCCTGGCTTTCACTTCCATCCTAGGGGCCACATTTTGGACGGCTGTTTGGAAAACATTTAAAGGATCCAGATTTTTGCTTTTAATCGCCTCCATTGCGTTATAAACCTGTTTTTGGGCTATCGATTTTTTACCGGCCCACATCACCTGATTGATGAACCTGTTTAAAAGTTTATTACCGTAAATCGGATCCGGTTCGACTGTTCTTTTTTTGATTTTTCCTGTTCGTGACATAATTAAACTCCCGCCGGTGCGACTGCCACTGCGGCTGCCGGACGGGCTGTTCCTGATTCACCTTTTTTAGTCCCGTATCTTGAGCGACCCTGTTTTCGTCCAACCACGCCGGTCATATCGAATTTTCCGCGGATGATATGATATTTTACTCCCGGCAAATCTTTCACTCTTCCGCCTCTCACCATAACGATTGCGTGTTCCGTCAGTTCGTGCCCGATACCGGGGATATAAGCGGTCACTTCCTGTTTGTTGGATAATCTGACCCTGGCAACTTTTCTTAAAGCCGAATTCGGTTTTTTCGGCGTCATCGTTTTTACCAAAGTCACCACTCCGCGCTTGAAACAAGCCGGTAACTGTTTCATCACTCTGTCTTTGGCGTTGAAATAACGCCGCAAAGCAGTGGCTTTTACTTTCTTTATCGTTTTTTTTCTCCCTCTTTTGACTAATTGATTAATCGTTGGCATAAGAAAAAAATGATCCAATGCTTCAATGATACAATTTTACAAATTGAAACATTGGAAAATTGGAACATTGTATAATTATTTTGTTTTTATCTCTGCTCGTTCACTATTAACCGGAATAAGCCGGCCAATTATAACATTTTCCTTAAGACCCAACAAGTGATCTTCTTTACCTTGTAAGGCCGCTTCCGTCAAAACCGTCGTTGTTTCCTGGAAAGAAGCGGCTGATAACCATGACTCCGTGTATAAAGACGCCCGGGTAATTCCTAAAATCACTACCTGAGCCGTTGATGGTTCACCGCCTGATGCCATAATATTGGCGTTGACATCCTCAAAATATCTCCGGTCAACCAATTCTCCCGGCAAAAGGACAGTGTCTCCGGAAGTTTCCACTCTGACTTTGTCGCTCATTTTCCGGATGATTACTTCAAAATGTTTGTCATGGATCGGGATTCCCTGTGATTCATAAACGGCCTGAATTTCGGACAAGAGGTATTGCTGGGTTTTTAAAAGATCTCTTATCTGCAAAATTTCTTTTATATCCAAAGGTCCTGAAGTAAGTGGATCACCGGCGGCGATCAAATCGCCGGTCTTTACTTTCAGTTCGGCGGTTTTTGGCACCGTGTAGATCCTTTCTTCGACCGGTTTTATCCCGACGCTCTTAACCGTGATTTGGAAACCGTTTTCTTCCTCCAAAACATCTACTTTTCCGGCTATTTCGGCAATCGGCGAATATGATTTCGGTGTCCGGATTTCAAAAAGCTCCTCCACTCTTGGTAATCCTTGTGTCACATCTAACCCGACTATTCCTCCGGCATGACGCACCCGCATCGTCAGTTGTGTACCAGGTTCACCGATAGATTGGGCGGCAATAATGCCTACCGGAGTACCGATTTCGACGAATTTCTTCGAAGAAAGGTCAAGTCCGTAACAGGCGGCACAGATGCCGTATTTCAGCTGACAGGTCAAAGGTGAACGGACTAAGACTTTTTCCACTTCCGAAAAAAGGCCCAGTTTGTCTTCGGAGATTAACTCGCCTTTTTTCATGATGATTTTTCTGGTTTTGGGATGTGTTACGTCTGCGGCTAAGACTTTCCCCATTATTCTTATCTCAAGAGTCGCCTGCCGGTTTTCCCGGCGGGAAATCCCAATCCCTTTCTCGGTTTTACAATCCTCGCTTCTGATAATGGCATCGTGAGCCACATCAATCAATCTCCTCGTTAAATATCCGGCATCGGCTGTTTTTAAGGCCGAATCAGTCAAGCCCTTTCTTGAACCGCGGGTTGAAGTAACGTATTCAAAGATGGATAATCCCTCACGGTAATTGGATTTGGTTGGCAGTTCGACGATTTTTCCCAACGGATCAACGACCAATCCTTTTATGGCCGACAATTGTTTCAATTGATCTTTCGAGGCCCTGGCGCCGCCGGAATTAATGATTATTTTGACCGAATTGTCCGCAGGCATTGTTGCCCAGGTTTTATCAGCGACTTTTTCAGTCACATCGATCCAAATCTCATTCTCTAATCTTTTTCTCTCTTCGTTGGTGATCAAACCTCCCTGGTAATTATTTTCCACTTCTTTTGCTTTATTTTCCGCTTCCTCAACCATCTTTCTTTTTTCCGGAATAATCAGATTATCAAAGACGGAAACGGATACCCCTCCGGCAATCGTTGCCCCGAAAAAGCCGAAATCCTTAAACCGGTCAATCAGATTGGCTACTTCTTCTTTCGGATACAAATCGAAGGCCCGGGTAATCAGCGTCTTTATCGTTCCTGCTTTTACCGGGAGGTTATGGAAACGCATCTCTGCCGGTAAAATGTCGTTGAAAAGGATAATTCCGACGCTTGTCCGGATAATCTCACCATTGATAAATACTTTGATTGGCTGGCGAAGAGTAATTTTCCTTATTTGGTTAACAAAAACCGCTTCCGACTCACTGGAAAACAACGGTAAATTGGCGTCTTCGGTATTTTCTGTTCCCGGCGTGTAAGTCGTCAAATAATAACAACCCAGAGCTATTTCTTTGTTAGGTATGGTGATCGGCGTACCGTCTGATGGTTTCAACAGATTGTTGAGCGGCAACATTAATCGTTTGGCTTCCTCCTGTGCGGAAGCGGATAAGGGCACGTGAACGGCCATCTGGTCGCCGTCAAAATCAGCGTTGTAACCGGCGCAAACACAAGGATGGATCCGTATCGCCGATCCTTCTATCAGAATCGGATAAAACGCCTGAATACCCAGTTTATGCAAAGTCGGCGCCCGGTTAAGAAGAACCGGATGGTTTTTGGTGATTTCTTCCAAAATATCAAAAACCTCTGCTTCTTTTCTCTCCAAAATATTTTTGGCATTTTTCACGTTCGGAGCCAAGCCTCTCACGATCAATTCGCGCAAAACAAAAGGTTTGAACAATTCCAGAGCCATCTCTTTGGGCAAACCGCACTGATAAAGCGCCAGTTCCGGACCGACGACGATGACTGACCGGCCGGAATAATCAACTCTTTTTCCTAAAAGATTCTGCCGGAAACGTCCCTGTTTACCCCGCAGCATATCAGAAAGTGATCTCAAAACCTGACTGGCCGCTGTCCGGCCGGTTGTCCTTTGGCTGGCATCAATCAGGGAATCAACCGCTTCTTGAAGCATCCTTTTTTCATTGCGCAAAATTATTTCCGGAGCGCCAAGTTCAATCAGATGTTTTAAGCGGTTGTTCCGGTTTATCACCCGCCGGTATAGATCATTTAAATCTGAAGTGGCAAATTTTCCGCCGGTCAACTGGACCATTGGACGGAGATCAGGCGGAATTACCGGCAGAATAGAAAGAATCATGCAGGCGGGATTGATATTGGCATTTTTCATCCCTTCGATTACCCGCAGTCTCTTGGTAGCTTTGATTTTCCGCTGGCCTGAAGATTCCTGGGCTTCCAGACGGAGATCTGCCGCCAGACGTGCCAGATCCATTTTTTTCAAAACATCAAGCAAACATTCTGCTCCCATCCCGACTTTGAAAAAAGATCCAACATTGTATTCACGAAGCTTCAAATACTCGTCTTCGGAAATTACGGTCAACGGTTTTAATTTACGGACCAAATCACTGATTGTGTTGATGATTTCTTTGGCTGTCTGATCCTGGGTATTTTTGTCTTCCTCCAAAACCGTCAACTGCTGTTTCTTTTTGTAAACAATCTCTTCTACGGCCAAGTCACGCGCTTCCTTGTTTTTGACTTTTTCAACGGTTTGCTCTTTGTCTTTTCCAAATTCTTTCTCTATTTCTTCGACTTTGCTCTTGTATATCTTTTCCCTGTCTTCTTTTCTTTTTTCAAATACCTTATTTAATGAATCCTGGGCTTTTTTCTGTTCGTCTTTATCAATATTGGTAACCAGATAAGAAGCAAAATAAATAATATTCTCCAGGGCCTTGGGCGTAATATCCAATATTAATGATAATTTTGAGGGAGAACCCTTGAAATACCAGACATGAGCTACCGAAGTGGCCAGTTTTATATGACCCATCCGCTCACGCCGGACTTTACTTTGGGTAACTTCAACACCGCATTTATCACAGATAATCCCACGGTATCTGATTCTTTTGTATTTTCCGCAGTAACATTCCCAATCTTTGGTTGGGCCAAAAATCCGTTCATCAAAAAGACCGTCTTTTTCCGGTTTTAAGGTCCGGTAATTGATGGTTTCCGGTTTGGTGATTTCCCCATATGACCAATTCAAAATATCCTGGTCGGAAGCCAGGGTAATCTTCAGACCGGAAAAATCAACGATATTGCCGAAATTGCCTTTTTTATCCATAATTTTTATGATTCTCCTTTAACATTTTCATCTTCAACCACAGGCACTGTGGAAACGGCTTCTTCTGTTTTTTCAACGAGTTCCACTCCGGAGGCATTAGCCAAAACTTTAGCTTCTTTTTCGATCTTTTCCTCAGCTTTAGCTTCCTCTTCATTTGCCAGGATTTTTTTAGCTGCCGTCACCGCGCCAATCGGCGTCACATGCAATCCCAAAGCCTGTAATTCTTTAACCAGCACTTTAAATGATTCCGGGATAGTCGATGCGGGAATATCGATCCCTTTGACAATGGCTTCAAAAGCCCTGGCACGACCCACCACATCATCGGACTTTATGGTCAGCATCTCCTGTAAAGTGTGGGCGGCCCGATGGGCTTCCAGCGCCCAAACTTCCATTTCACCTAACCTTTGTCCTCCCATCTGGGCTTTTCCGCCAAGCGGTTGTTGAGTAACTAAGGAATACGGTCCTGTCGAGCGGGCATGCGTCTTATCCTCCACCATATGGATTAACTTCATAATATAGGCAATACCGACAACGATCGGTTCACTGTATGCTTCACCGCTCCTGCCGTCATACAAAACTGTTTTGCCTGAAGCGGACAGATTGTATTTTTTCAGTTCACTAACTATCCTGTCTTCTGAGATTGATTCAAAAACCGGGACGGCTACTTTGTATTTGCCTTTTGCTGCCGCCCAACCAAGATGAGCTTCCAAAAGTTGCCCGAGGTTCATTCTCGAGAGAACCGACAGTGGAGAAATAATGACGTCGACCGGCGTCCCGTCAGGAAGATACGGCATATCAGAAGAGGGAACGATTTTACTGATGACGCCTTTATTACCGTGCCGACCGGCCAATTTGTCACCGACCACAACTTTGCGCATCTGAGCCACTTTCACGATAATTTTCCTGATTGTTCCCGGATGCAGTTCGTCACCTTTTTCCCTGTCTAATATTTTGACGTCGATGACGACTCCTTTTTCTCCGTGAGGCATCCGCAGCGACGTGTCTCTGACTTCTCTGGCTTTTTCACCGAAAATCGCCCGGAGTAACCGCTCTTCTGCTGTCAGTTCCGTCTCGCCTTTTGGGGCGATTTTTCCGACTAAAATATCATTTGGCATGACCTCGGCCCCAATCACTACAATTCCATTTTCGTCAAGATTGGCTAAGGCTTCTTCACCGACATTGGGAATATCCCGGGTCGTCTCTTCATGTCCGAGTTTGGTATCTACCACCTCGGTTTCATATTCTTCAATACTGATGGAGGTCAAAAGATCTTCCCTGACCATCCTGTCTGATATGACAATCGCATCCTCGTATCCCATTCCGTCAAAGGAAGCATAAGCGATCACCAGATTTTGACCCAAAGCCAATTCGCCGTCCTGAGAAGCCGGCCCATCAATCAGTACTTGCCCCAAAACAACATTTTCTCCGGCTGTTACTAACGGATTTTGAGAAAAACAAGTGTTTTGGGAAGTTCTTTTGAATTTTTCAATCGGGTATTGATATTCTTTACCGCTTTTACCTTTTAAGACTATTTTTATTGCTTCAACCGCTGTCACTTTTCCGTCTTCCGGAGCATAGATTGCTCTTTTAAGAGCCAAAGGAATCAATGATTCCATTCCGGTACCGACTATCGGTGAAGCAGGTTGAACCAAAGGAACAGCCTGACATTGCATGTGCGTTCCCATGAGCGCTCGATTGGCCTCATCATGAGCTAAAAATGGGATTAAAGCCGCTGCCACCCCGACAACCTGACGGGGAACAATATCAATATAGGTAACCTTGTTGGCATCCGTTTCGATAAATTCACCCCGAAAGCGGACAGGCACCCGATCTGTGGTTATATATCCTTTTCCGTCAATCGGGATACCGGCGTGGGTAATATACTGATCCTGCTCATCATCGGCAGTCAGATAAACAAGCTCTTCCGTCACTTTGGGTTTATTCGCTTTGGCGTCAAAAACCACTTTCCGATATGGTGCTTCCAAAAAGCCGTATTCGTTTACCCTGGCGTAAAGGGCCATATATGTCACTAAACCGATATTCGGCCCTTCCGGACTTCTGACCGGACAAATCCGGCTGTATTGGGAAGAATTTATGTCACGGATAGAGAAAGAGGCCCGTTCACGGGAAATTCCGCCGACACCCATCACTGTCAATCTTCGCAGGTTGTCAATTTCCGAAAGCGGATTGGTCTGATCAAGGATGGTGGAAAGCTGACTGGTTCTGAAGAAATCGTTTATGGAAGCGATAATCGGTCTGGCGTTGACAACCTGGCTTGGTGTTAATTCCATTTGAGTACCAGCCAAACTCATTCTCTCTTTAATTGATCTTTCAAGACGCATTAAACCAACTTTGAAAGCATTATTGGCGACCAGTTCGCCGACGCGTCTTACCCGGCGGTTGCCAAGATGATCAATGTCGTCTATATTTCCATTTCCGATAGTCAAACCGATAAGGTATTTGATGATCCCGATTATGTCTTCTTTGGTTAAAATCCAATTTTCAATTGTGTTGGGAATACCGATCCCCAATTTTTTATTCATTTTGTAACGGCCAACTGCTCCCAGACTATATCGCCGATTGTTGAAAAAAAGATTTTTGAGAAGTTCCTGTGCATTATCCAAAACGGTCGGCTCTCCCGGACGCATCTTTCGATAAATTTCAATCACCGCTTCTTCATAAGTTTTCGTCGGATCTTTCAAAATGGTATTGGCAAGATACGGACATTTTTTCTCCGATTCGGCAAAAAGAGTAAGGATGTCTTTATCATCGACAAAGCCGATGGACCGAAGAAGAGTGGTGGCGGTATATTTTCTTCTCCTGTCTATTCTGACGGTTAAAACATCATTTCTGGTGATGGAAAAATCCAACCATGATCCAAAAAGAGGACGCACCTCTGCCGTATATAATATTTTACCGGTCACCGGATCAGTGTCGCCGGTAAAATATACACCGGGAGAACGTACCAGTTGGTTAACGATGCATCTTTCAACACCGTTGATGATGAAAGTCCCGTTGTCGGTCATTGTCGGAATGTCACCCAGAAAGACATCCTGACGGATTTGTTTTCCGGTTTGTTTATTGACCAGTGTGGCTTCCACTTTCAGCGGTGAGTCATAAGTGAGACCTTTGGCCAAACAGGCATCTGCCGCATAACGGGGTTTGTCAAAATAATGTTTCCCAAAAGACAGGCTCCAGTTTTTACCGGTAAAATCTTCAACGGGAGATACTTCGTGCAGGAGTTCCGCCAAACCTTCATTGATGAGCCAAATATAGGATTCTTTTTGGACAGCGGTCAAATCTAACTGCGGTAAATTCTCGACAAACTTTCCCCAATCGAGGCGTTTTGAGATAAAGCCGGTTTCAGATGAATGTTTACTTTTTGACATTGGGAAAAATAATTTGCGCAAAAAACAACAAAATAAGCGTACCCACTCAAATGTACGCCTCTGAGTTTGTCTTTATTAGGAAGATTTTATCATATTATCTACCCTTGTCAAGGGTTCTTCTCTGTGATAGAATGACTGTGTTATAATTAGTTATTATTTTGTGGTGGGACAACCCACCATTTTTAATAAATATTGAAAAATTATGCCGGCAACCGTCAGAAGCGAATTTGCACTTGCCCTAAATCAAGTAGCCACCGAAAGAGGCATCGATCCGGAGGTGGTTTTAGACACAATTAAAACAGCTATTATGGCCGCCTACCGCAAAGATTACGGCGGTAAAGAATTACCGGAATTGGATGTCACTATCAATCCCGAAAGCGGAGAGGCTAAAATTTTTAAGGATAAAAAAGATATCACTCCACCGGGCTTTGGCAGAATTGCCGCCCAAACCGCCAAACAGGTCATTCTCCAAAAAATCAGGGAGGCGGAGAAAAAAGCGATCATTACCGATTACACAACCCGAGTGGGAACAATCACCAACGGCATGGTTCTCCGTTTTGACGGACCGAATATTATCGTGGATATTGGCCGGGCCGAGGGCGTCATGCCGCCTCAAGAACAAATTCCCAACGAACGTTACAAACTCAACCAGCGCCTTACCTTTTATATAGAAGGTATAAATCAAGCTTCCCGTGGAGAAGAAATTATCGTTTCCCGCAGCCATAAGAACTTAGTTGCCGGACTTTTCAAACGGGAGGTACCGGAAGTTTCAAACGGGGCGGTCGAGATAAGGGAAATCGTCAGGGAACCGGGCAACCGGACTAAAATTGCCGTCTTCTCCCGTCAGTCCGGAGTGGATCCGGTCGGCAGTTGCGTCGGACAAAAAGGCGTCCGGGTGCAGGCGGTCATTAGCGAACTGGGCGGAATTGAAAAAATCGATATTATCCAGTGGAATGACGACCCGTCCTTATTTATCCAGGCGGCCCTCTCTCCGGCAAAAGAAGTCGAAGTGATTCTTGATGAAAAAAATAAAAGTGCCGAAGCGCTCGTTCCTGATGATCAACTTTCTTATGCTATCGGTAAAGAAGGTCAAAACGTAAGACTGGCTGCCCGTCTGACAGGATGGAAAATCGATATTAAATCCAAAACAGAATATGCAAAAGCCATGAAAGAAAAAAAGACAACGAAGGAAACTCCCGTGAAGAAAAAAAGGGTTAAAAAGCCGTCAAAAACTGAAAAAGAATAAAATGGCTAACGAATCAGTTTCTTTTAACTATGACCAAAAAGGTAACCAAAAAATCTGTTTCTTTATCCCGCCCGCCGGTGGTTACTGTTTTGGGACATGTCGATCACGGTAAAACCACTCTTTTGGATTTCATCAGAAAAACCAATGTGGCCGGACGCGAATTCGGCGGAATCACTCAACATATCGGCGCCTACCAGATAACCACTTCCCCAAACAATAAAATCACTTTCATCGACACTCCCGGCCATGAGGCTTTTGGGGAAATGAGAAGCCGAGGGGCAGAGGTGGCTGATGTGGTTGTCTTAGTGGTGGCTGCCAATGACGGAGTCATGCCGCAAACCATCGAATCGATCCAATATATAAAAAACGCCAATCTTCCTTGTGTGGTGGCCATCAATAAAATCGACATGCCGGATGTCAATTTGGAAAAAATAAAAAAACAACACATAAAAGCCGGACTGACTCTTGAGGAATACGGCGGTGAAACTCCGATGATTCCGCTTTCGGCCAAAACCGGCCAAGGTGTGGATAAACTGATCGAGATGATCCTTCTTTTAGCTGAACTCCATCCGCCAACAGTCAAAGACCAAAATATTTTTGAAGCGGTCGTCATCGAAACCACTCTCTCCAGAAACCGGGGAATCGTGGCCACCATCATCGTCAGAAATGGTTCTCTTCATGTCGGTGATACGGTTGTTTGTGAAAATCAGGAATTTCGGGTCCGGGCTTTTAACGACTGGCAAGGTAAAAGTTTATCTCAAATAGGCAGTGGTGATCCGACGGAACTTTTAGGCTGGCAAAAAATCCCCACTGTCGGCAGTAGGCTTTATGACAAAAAACAGGCCAGCCTCGAAAAACAACCAACCCGCACCATCACTCATGAGGAAAAAGCAACCGCTTTAACCAGTCCTTCGCCGCAAGACCTGGAAACGGAAAAAGTAAAATTAATCATTAAAGCCGATACCCAGGGAACGCTTGAAGCCATCATGCACGGATTGGGCAGTGATGCGGAAATTATCCTTCGTGGAGTTGGACAAATCACTGAATCGGATGTCCTTTTGGCCAAAACCACCAAAGCCATTATTATCGGTTTCCATCTGCAGGTGCCGGATCAGGTAACCAAATTAGCGTCTTCCGAAAAAGTTTTCCTGAAAAGCTACAACATCATCTATGAAATGTTTGACGAGATCGCCGATGTCATTGAAGCTTTGAAAAAAGGCAATTTAGTGACAGTCTTTGGCGAAGCGCAAGTAATCGCCGTTTTTAATATCAAAAATGAAATTATCGCCGGACTGAAAGTTGTCTCAGGTAGAATCGCCCGCGGCGACCAGATAAAAGTGGTGCGTAACAATACGGAAATCGGCCGGGCAAAAATCAAGTCACTGCGCCACCAAAAAGAGGATATTACCAAGGCCGAACAGGGCAAAGAAGCTGGAGCGATTTTATCCCAAAAAATCGAAATCTTGACAGGTGATAGTATAATAGCTATAGGCTAATTATGACTAATCTTCCATCTGACCAGATTAATCAAGTCAAACCGCTAATCGACCAAGCCCAGTCGGTTTTGATTGTCACGCACTCAAATGCCACTCTTGATTCGCTGGCGGCCTCTTTATCATTATATTTAGCTCTTACCGCCCGCGGCAAACAGGTTTCCGTCTCTTGTCCGGACCAGATAAGAGTCGAATTTTCTCATTTGGTCGGTCTTGATAAAATCTCCAGCAATCCAAACTTAAATGAAAAAAGCGGTAAAAACTTGGTAATTTCTTTCCCTTATGAAGAAGGTTCCATCGAAAAAGTCAGTTACAATATTGAAAACGGTTCCTTTAATTTGGTTGTTGAACCGCGCGAAGGCTATCCGCAGATTACTCCGGAAGTCATTAATTATTCTTTCAGCGGTAACGGCGGAGATAACAATCTGATAATCACCGTCGATACGCCGCAACTTACTAGTTTGGGCCAAATTTTTCAAAACAACCAATCTTTTTTCTCCGAAAAACCGGTTATCAATATTGACTCTCATCCGCAAAATTCCCGTTACGGCCGGATCAATCTGGTCGACAATTCCGTCTCTTGCACCTCGGAACTCGTCGCTTCCCTCTTTTCTATGTTGGGACTGACGATTGATCCTGATATTTCGGGCAATCTTTACGCCGGTATTGTCGACGGGACGAAGAATTTCACCTCTCCCCAAACCACTGCCGGTACCTTTGAAACAGTGGCTTTATGCCTCAAAAGCGGCACGAAGAAAACTTCGTCTTCTTCGGTCCAACCAAGCCCTGGCTTTAACCAAAATTTAGGCCAGAATTATCCTTCACCTTTCGCTCCCTTTTCTCCGCCAATAAAACAGCAAACTTATTCTACGCCTTCGCAAAAGCCGAATTTCGGGCAATTTCAAAGACAGCCTTTCATGCAAAAAAATCCGGTGAAAAAACCAACTAATCCCACACCCGCTTTTCATCAGCCGGAACAGGGAGCGAAGAATCAGCAAAATGAGGCTCCGCCTGACTGGCTGAAACCCAAAATCTTCAAAGGCTCAACGCTTTTATAAAAAAACAACCATTGAGATTTGAAGGGGAATACGGTATAATAACCCTCTATGGCAACAGCAAAGACAGCGTCAAAGGCAGCAGCTAAGGCAACAGCAAAAGCAGTAGTAGCAACAAAAGTTGCGCCCAAAAACCAAGTAAGCGACAGCGATAAGAAAAAAATCATTTCCGAGTACGCCATCAAAACCGGCGACACCGGCAGTCCTGAAGTCCAGGTTGCGCTTCTTACTCACAAGATTGAAAAACTGGTCGGCCACCTGAAAGAAAATCCCAAAGACGATCATTCCAGGCGCGGACTTTTGGGCATGGTTTCCAAAAGAAGAAGGCTTCTTACCTATCTGCAGAAAAAATCCGAAGACAGGTATAAAGACATTATTAAAAAATTGAAGATTGCCAAATAAACTTATAAAATAGTATAATACTTAAAGACAGAAATATAAGAGCTTGAAAGAACCTCTTATAACCTCGTACTAGAACGAATTTAAAGAAAAAATGAAAA
>JALHWS010000048.1 GCA_022866885.1 Candidatus Microgenomates bacterium
AATTCGATGAACTGTCTTTGCGAAGCCTTGGGAATGGCATTGCCGGGCAACGGGACAAGGTTAGCCACTTCAAAGGAAAGAAGAGAACTGGTGAGGCAGGCGGGAAAAAAGATTATCGAACTGGTCAAAAACAACGTCAGACCCCGGGATATTATTACCAAAAAATCTATTGATAATGCCTTCCGTCTCGATATGGCCATGGGAGGTTCAACAAACACAATCCTTCATGCTATGGCTATAGCTTGCGAAGCGGGTTTAGATTATTCGTTGAAAAGAATTGACGGGATTTCCAAAAAGACTCCCTGTCTTTGTAAAGTTTCACCTTCCTCAAACTATCATATTGAAGATGTGGATAGAGTCGGCGGCGTCCCGACGATTTTGAAAGAATTAGCCAAAAACAATTTGCTTGACAAAAAATCATTGACAGTGACCGGAAAAACTATCGGTGAAAACATCAAGAGTGCCCCGGAACCGGACGGAATCGTTATCAGGAAATATAAAAATTGTTACAGCCCTGACGGCGGTCTGGCAATTCTCTTTGGTAATCTGGCCCCAAGTGGAGCGGTTATCAAATCCGCCGGTATCACCAGTCCTTCAATGAGGAAATTTACCGGCCGGGTGCGGGTTTTTGATTCTATGGAAAAAGCCAATGCAGGAATTTTGTCTAAAAAAATAAAAGCCGGAGACGTCGTTGTCATCCGCTTCGAAGGCCCCAAAGGCGGACCGGGGATGAGAGAAATGTTGACTCCCACCTCAAACATTATGGGTATGGGACTGGGAGACAAAGTCGCCCTTATTACCGACGGCCGGTTTTCCGGCGGCAGCCGCGGCCTTTGTATCGGTCATGTTTCACCGGAAGCCGCTTCAGGTGGCCCTATCGCCGTAGTCTGTGACGGTGACATTGTGGAAATAGATATTGATAAGAGATCGTTGGAAGTCCGGTTGACTAGTGGTGAAATTAAAAAAAGATTGTTGAAACTGCCGGAATTTGAGCCGAAAGTGGTAATCGGCTGGTTGGCAAGATATATAAAGTTTGTGACCTCGGCGGACAGGGGAGCGGTATTAAAAATATGAAATTATCCGGTGCTGAAATATTATGTGAATCATTACTCCGCGAAGGTGTCGAAATAATTTTCGGCTATCCCGGCGGAGTGATCATGCCGGTTTATGACGCTCTTTTGAAGTACCCGAAACTGAAACACGTTTTAGTCCGTCATGAACAGGGAGCTGCCCACGCCGCCGAAGGTTACGCCAGAGTAACCGGTAAGCCCGGTGTCTGTCTGGTGACTTCAGGGCCCGGCGCGACAAATTTAATAACCGGGATTGCCGATGCGATGATGGACAGTGTGCCGATTGTCTGTATCAGTGGGCAGGTGGTTTCCCACATGATCGGCAGTGACGCTTTCCAGGAAATTGATGTCGTTGGGATTACTTCCATGATCACTAAGCACAATTATTTGATTACTGGAGCCTCCGAAGTCGCAGCGTCGATCAAAGAAGCTTTCCATGTGAGCGGAACCGGCCGGCCCGGTCCGGTGATGATCGACCTGACGAAAGACGCCCAAGTGGAAAAAATCGATTTTTCCTACCCTGAGAAAATTGACCTGCCGGGTTATACCCCGACGGTGGAAGGGAATATCAGGCAGATAAAAAAAGCGGTTGAAGTCATCAATAACAGCCACAGGCCCTTGATTTTAGCCGGACACGGCGTCCTGATTTCAAAAGCGGAAAAGGAATTGGATGAGCTGGCCCAAAAAGGCAATCTGCCGGTAGCCGCCACTTTACTTGGGATTTCCGCCATTCCCCAAAATAATCCGTGTTATGTGGGGATGCTTGGGATGCACGGCAACTTGGCGCCCAACATTTGTACCAATGAAGCGGATGTTTTGATTGCTTTGGGGATGCGTTTTGATGACCGGGTAACCGGTAACCTTACTCGCTACGCCCCGCAGGCCAAGATTATCCATGTCGATATCGATCCGGCGGAGCTTGGGAAAAACGTCCGGCCGGATATCCCGATTGTCGGCGATATCAAAAACGTTTTGAAGAAAATGATTCCTTTGGTCAAACATCAGGACCGGAAAGCCTGGTTTGCCAGATTTACCCAGTTTTATCAGATCGAAAAGCAAAAAGTGATCGAGAAGGAAATTCATCCGAAGACCGGCTTGATCAGAATGGGTGAGGTAATTCATCTACTTTCCTCGGAAACCAAAGGACAAGCAATTATCGTTTCTGATGTCGGGCAAAACCAGATGTTTGCCGCCAGATATTACGATTACCAAAAACCAAACAGCTATATTACTTCCGGCGGGCTTGGGACAATGGGTTTTGCCCTCCCGGCCGGCATGGGTGTCAAATTCGGACAAAAGGATAGGGAAGTCTGGGTAACAGTCGGAGATGGCGGTTTCCAGATGACGATACAGGAGATGGCAACGATTGTACAGGAAAAACTGGATCTGAAAATCGCTGTTTTAAAGAATAACTATTTGGGCATGGTCCGCCAGTGGCAGCATCTTTTTTTTGATAAAAAATATTCAGAAGTCTTTTTGAAAAATCCTGATTTTGTGAAAATTTCCGAAGGTTTCGGCGTGCCGGCGGAAAGAGTGACGAAAAGATCGGAAATTATACCGGCTATCAAAAGAGCTCGGCGCAATAAAGGAGCATATCTGATAGAGTTTGTCGTCGAAGCCGAAGCCAATATTTTTCCGATGATGCCATCCGGAGCCGCGGTGGATGAGATAAGACTGGAATAGAATTCAGAATTATGAATTACTTGTCATTGCGAGTGAAACGAAGCAATCCCGTCGGGATCGCCACGTCCCGATAAAATCGGGACTCGCGATGACAGAGAAATATGAGTAATAAAGAAACACTTTCAACTTTAATTGTTTTTGTTCAGAATAAGCCTGGCGTTCTTTTCAAAATCTCAGGTTTGATCAGAAAAAGGCGTTTCAATATCGAAAGTCTGACGGTTTCCCATACCGAAAATCCGGGGGTTTCCCGTTTTACGATTGTTGTCCGCGGAGAT
>JALHWS010000049.1 GCA_022866885.1 Candidatus Microgenomates bacterium
AGAAGGGACTGGAGTGGTTGTACCGGCTTATTCGGCAGCCCAGGAGACTCGGAAGACAGCTCACAGGCGCAGCATTTTTCTGGAAAGTATTGACCGCCTGATTCCATGCTCAATATCCTATAGTTGATACTTGACAAGGTCTTTTAATTAAGATATTATATCCCTTATTTTCCGATCCAATCGGAACATCCCCAACAAAAATACCCAACCCCCAACCCCACCAAATTCTGCAGTTCTTCCGATCAGATCGGAACTGATGAGGCCTTCTCCGCGGGTTTTGCGGATCAGGCCGAAAACTGCAGAAATAAATAGAGTTGGGATTTATACGACCCTTACACCGTATTTCCTGATTTCACAAGCCAAAGACGAGTATTTATCTGCGAGTTCTCTTGTGGTAAAAGGAATTGGTTCAATCCTTTCATCAATGTCGTGACTCAGATGAAGTAAAATTTGCAATTCATCAAGTGAATCTTGGCCAAATTGATCAGACACGATACAAATATCGATATCACTGTATCTCCGGGCGTTTCCTTTCGCGTGTGAGCCAAAAAGAATCGTTTGTTTGATATCGATTCCTTTCAATTTCACCAGATCAGAATATTTTCTTACTGTATCAATGATATTTATATTTATATTCTTTCCTTTAACCATACGTATAGCTCCTTTGTGCGGTGTAAATATTTTTCTGTATACTCTTTTTTGGCTTTTTTATAAATTGCAAATTTATAATCCTCATAACGCGCTCTGATATTAAATGAAGTCAGATCATCAAGAAGGCGCACCTGTTCTTTCGTAAAATCGAGACCGGCAAGTTTAGCCAGATAAGAAAGTTTATGTCCAAAAGGCGCAGATTTACCGGTCTTTCCAACAATGATGGCTTTCACCACTTTTTCTACGAATAGATGGCAATAGAAAAGGCAGGGCAGATACCTTTTTGTAGAAAAAAGCGATTCTGCTGTTTTGATATCTTCTTCTGCGCTTTTAATCCAATATTCAACCATCTTCTTTACGGTCATACAAAGAAAATATAGCAGAATAAAGGATAAATAGCAAAAGTTGCATCTTCGGAGACGATCATTATACAATAGCCATGAGCGATGAGAATTTTATACCTGCAATCATTTCCTCTTTGGGGTTCCGGGTCAGGCACTTATGCCCGGTATCTGGCTTCTACCGTCGGCCGGCATTTCAAAGTGGGGATGGTTGTGCCTGATAATCGGCCAATACCCAATGTCCTTTTATTTCCTTTGAAAATGTCTTTCCCGGTCGCTTTTACCGGACACCCCGAGTGGCCTGATTGTAAGCTTTATACCCAGTTGACCAATAAAGAAATAATTACTATATATAAAGATTATTTGGATTCGGTTGCTGAAGCGGTTGAGAAATTTCAGCCAAATATCATCCATGTCCATCATGCTTTTCCTCTTTCATGGGTGGCAAGGGTGATAAAGAGTACATATCAGACTCCTTATATTATTACCATTCACGGATCAGAATTGCCCACGGTCCAAAAAGACAGGCGTTACCTGGCTTTGACCGCCGATGTCTTGAGAAGAGCGAGAAGGATAGTGCCGAATTCATTCTGGACCAAAGAATGGCTGTTTAAGATTTTCGGCGACGAATTCCGTTCGGCTGTGCGGGTAATTCCCGGCGGAGTTGATTTGAAAAAATTCAATCCCAATTTGGATACCTCGGATATTGATAAAAAATACGGATTAACCGGGAAAAAGGTTGTCCTTTTTGCGGGGAAACTGACGGTTTACAAAGGCGTCAAATATTTGATTAAGGCCGCCCGCAAAATCCCGGCGGAAGTGGTCATCCTGGGTGAAGGACCGGAGAGGGGAAATCTGGAAAAAAGAGTCAAAGACTACGGTTTGACCAATGTCCATTTCATCGGCCACCTCGGTACAAGCAATGACCTCAATAAATTTTATAAACGGGCTTCGATCTTTGTCGCTCCCAGCGTTTGGGACGAACCTCTCGGACTGGTGATTTTGGAGGCAATGGCCAGCAAGACTCCGGTTGTGGTCACCAGAAAAGGCGGCATCCCTTTGGCCGTCAAAGACGGGATCAACGGTTATTTCGTCAGGCCGAGAAATTCATCGGAAATCGCCGAGAAAGTGAATTTACTTCTTTCTGATGAGGTAAAAAGACTGAAAATGGCCGAGAATGCGAGAAGAATCGTCGAGGAGAAATTTTCCTGGGAAACCATTGCCCACCGCTTTATCCTCATGTACATGCGCTTTGCCTATTTCCCGAAGAATAAGAATAATCACAGTAAATAAAAATTCAAATGACAAATCAAATTCAAATGACTAAATAATAAAAGATGTTTTGAATTTTGAATTTTGAGCTTGATTTGACATTTGAGCTTTAGATTTTGAATTTATTTCATCTTAAATATGCGTATAGCTATTCTCGGTTCCGTCGCCCTTCCGGTTCCGCCTGTATACCAGGGCGGGACGGAGTGGATCGCTTATTATCAGGCCAAAGGTTTAAGTCAGCGCGGCCACAAAGTCATTCTTTTTGCTGCCGCCGGCTCGGCGAAAGAAAACGGATATGAGCTGGTGGAAGTAGGAAGAGGGGATACCGTTGCCGGGTCAAAAAATGGAATGGTGGGATTCGTCGAATCCTCCCGAAACTTAAGAAAGGAAAATGTTTGTCTTGCCCAAGTGATCCAAAAGCTGATTGACCGGAAAGACGATTATGATCTGATCCTCAATAATATGCGCGGCGAGGCAGTTTTCCTCCCGATTGCCAAAATGTTAGACAAACCTTTTGTCAACGTGATGCATCTGCCCATTTTTCCGGAGTTGTCAGAGATATTCAAACAATATCAAACACATATCATTACTATCAGTAATGCCCAGCGGAAGGATTTTCCGGATTTGAATTATTTAGCCACCGTGGGCAACTGCGTGGATACGGAAAAATATGTTTTTAATCCAAAGTCCGAAGATTATCTTCTGATGATGGGAACGATCGGCCGGCATAAAAATCAGGGAGCGGCCATCAGGGTGGCGAAAAAACTAGGGATGAAACTGGTCTTAGCCGGCAAAATTCGTGATCAGGATTATTACAATGAATTACAAAAAGATATAGATGGAGAGATTATCCGGCATGTGGGTGAGGTTGGTTTCGAGGAAAAACTGAAACTCTATCAAGATGCCAAAGCCTTCATTTTTCCTATCCTTTGGCCGGAACCTTTTGGACTGGTGATGATTGAAGCCATGGCCTGCGGGACGCCGGTGGTCGCCTTCGGTAACGGAGCGATACTGGAGGTGGTAAGAGACGGGAAGACAGGGTATATAATAAATTCAAATGACAAAACTCAAATATCAAATCAAATTCAAAATTCAAAATTCAAAATTCAACAAACAGGAATAGAGGGATTAGTAGAGGCGGTCAAGCGGATCAACGGCATGTCAGAAGAAGAATATCAGCTTTTGCGCAAAAACTGCAGAAAACACGTTGAAGATCATTTTTCTGTCGAAAAAATGGTCGCGGCTTACGAAAAAGCGTTGTTAAATATATGAAAATTGCTGTTCTTGCTCCTCCTTATTTGCCTGTGCCGCCTGTCGGTTATGGCGGGACGGAAAAGATTATCTCACAACTTACCGAGGGGTTAGTAAAAAAAGGCCACCAGGTTACCCTTTTTGCAACAGGCGACAGTCAGACAAAAGCAAAACTAGTCAGCGTCTTTGCCAAGGCGATTGGTAATAGTGGACTTGCTAAAGGTGACGCGCTTTTACCCCTTCTTCATTATAAAGAGTGTTTCCAGAAAGCTCGCGAATTTGACATTATTCATAATCACGGACAATATTTAGCCATGTTTTTGGCAGAATTTTCTCCGACACCGGTGGTTCATACAATTCACGGATCATATTATGAGGGAGAAGTACCCCAGGAGAAACGGAAAGTCTTATCAGCTTTCCGCCATCATAAATTTGTCAGTATTTCTGATAATCAACGGGGAGGATTCCCCGAACTTAATTATGTAGATACAGTCTATAATGGTCTGGATATTTCTAAATACACTTATAATGAGAAGCCGCGGGGAGATTATTTACTTTGGGTGGGTAGGATCGTGGAGAAAAAAGGACCGCAGGTAGCCATTAACGTAGCTAAAAAGTTAAACATGCCGTTAGTGATTGCGGCTACCGTTGATCCGGTTGATAAACCTTATTTTGATAGCGTGATTAAGCCTGAGATTGATGGGAAATTAATCCAATTTACTGGTGAGCTGCAGCATGACTCTCTTAATAGTTTATATGGTAATGCTTATTGTACTTTATTTCCAATCACTTGGCATGAGCCGTTTGGACTGGTGATGATTGAATCAATGGCAACAGGTACTCCAGTGGTTGCTTATAACTTCGGATCAGTACCTGAGGTTATCAAAGACGGCAAAACCGGATTTGTAGTGAATGATGCTGACAAAATGATTGAGGCTATTGAAAAGGTAGGACAGATTAAAAGAATAGATTGTAGAAAGCGGGTGGAGGATAAATTTAGCGCGGAGAGAATGGTTGAAGGGTATGAGAGAGTATATAAAAAAATCTTAGCGTCTAGATACTAGCGTCTAGAATATAATCTAATTAACTAAACGCTAAACGCTAGAAGCTAAACGCTGATTATTATGAGAATTGCTATTCTTGCTTCCAATTTAATCAAAATTCCTCCCACACCCAAAGATGTACCGGCTGGTTTCTCCGGAGCAGTGGAGGAGATAGTTTATCGCATCACGGAAGGAATGGTTAAACGCGGCCACAAGGTTACTCTTTTTGCCTGCGGAGATTCAAAAACTTCCGCAAAGCTCGTGTCCGTGACGGCAAAAGCCACCGCCAAAGACACAAAAATTGGCGTAGGGCCACACATAGCATATGAATATTTATTAATCAGTAAAGCATATCAGATGGCCAAAGAAGGCAAGTTTGATATAATCCACAGTCATTTTGATAAAAAAAGCGCTTATTTTGCGCCTTTGGTCGAAACGCCTACCGTTTCTACTTTGCATAGTCCTTTGGAAGGCTCTTCCAATATCCTTTCCCATTTTAAAAATACCCAGCATTATATCTCTATCTCCAACGCCCAGAGAAAGGCGATACCAGACCTGAATTATATTGCGACCGTTTACCACGGCCTTGATCTTTCCACTTACCCGTTTGATGAGAAAGGGGGAGAGTCTTTGGTATACGTTGGTAGAATTATGCCGGAAAAAGGAGTAGATACTGCTATCAAGGTTAGTCAGCAGACGAACAGAAAACTGATAATCTTGGGTTGGGCGGCAAGACAAAGCATGAAGTACTATCAGGATAAAGTAAAGCCTTATATAAACGGAAAAGATATCCAAAATCACGGATTTATCAGCCGAAAGAGCCTGAAGGAATATTTGAAAAACGCCAAAGCCCTTCTTTTCCCTATCCAATGGGAAGAGCCCTTTGGTTTAGTGATGATAGAGGCAATGGCCTGCGGGACGCCGGTAGTCGCTTATGCCCGCGGCAGCGTACCAGAGGTGGTAAAAGATGGGGAGACAGGATTTATCGTTAATTCTTCCGATAATGATAAAAGAGGTGATTTTGTCATCAAAAAGACGGGACTTGAGGGCTTAGTTGAGGCGGTACAAAGGATAAACATGATGGAGCCGGAAGAGTATCAGAAAATGAGGTTAGACTGCAGACATTGCGTCGAAGAAAAATTCACGGTAGAGAAGATGGGTGAGGGGTATGAGAGAGTATACAAAAAGATAATCCAACAGATTTAACGGATTATTACGGATTAAACTAATACAGATTTTTATTATCCGTATCCGTTAAATCAGTCTAAATCCGTATCATCTGTTTTTGTTATATGAAGATTTTATTCGCTGTTTGGGAAATAGATCCATTTTTTAAGTTCGGAGGTCTGGGAGATGTAGCCCGGGCTTTTCCGGCAGCATTGAAAGATCTCGGAGTCGATATCCGGATCACTATTCCTTTTTATAAAGCGGTGAAACTGGGAAGAAACAGAAAAAAGCTTCTTTGCCGTTTACGGGTGGAGTATGCCGGCAGAAAAGAAAAAGTGGAAATCTACGAAGTAGCCCATCCTTTAAATAATGTGCCGGTTTATTTCCTCAAAAATAAGAAATATCTGGATATTGTCAGTGCGGCTGACACATTTGCTTTTTTTGACAAAGCAGTTGTGGATATTGTCAAAAACAACAGTTTGGATTTCCAACCCGATATTATCCAATGTAACGATCATCATACCGGCATGATCCCTTTGTTGGTAAAAGAAAATAAGTTGAATATCAAAACCATTATGACTATCCACAACCTGGCTTACCAGGGTTTTAACTCCAAAGAGGTTTTGGATAAATTGGGTATAGAGCATACTAAAAGCCGGCTTATAAGATGGGAAATAAAAAGGCGGCAAATAAATTTTTTGATGGAAGGGATTATTCACGCTGACGCGGTAACGACGGTCTCGCCGACTTATGCGCAGGAGATCATGACGGAGGAATTCGGGATGGGTTTGGAAGAACTATTACGGGGAAAAGAAGGCCGGATATTCGGGATTTTAAACGGTATTTCCGCAGATACCAGATACAAGTATCATGGGAAATTAAATACTTGTGAATTTGTGCAAAGAAAAAGCGAATTTAAAAATAATTTTGGGGAACACCTGAAATTTTTCCTTGAGAAAAAAAGAAAAAACAAACTTCTGCTGCAGCGAAAGTTGGGACTTCGGGCGACGTCAAAATTACCCCTGTCATGTTTTATCGGCCGCTTAGATCCCGCGCAAAAAGGTTTGGATATTTTACACAAAATGATCAGAAAAGTAATTGATTCGGAAGATAACCAGTTTGTTATATTGGGATCAGGTAATATCGATTGGCAGAAGCGGTTTGAATGGTTATATAAATTTTATCCAAAATATATCTCCTGTAATTTTAAATTCGACGAGGGATTGGCCCATGAAATTTACGAGGCTTCCGATTTTATCCTCATCCCTTCCAAGTTTGAGCCATGCGGGCTTATCCAGATGCTCGGGATGTATTTCGGGACTATCCCTATTGCCCATAGGACGGGAGGATTAGCTGATTCTATTAAGACCTATTACAATGGATTTTTGTTTGACCGTTACTCATCGGTGGCCCTGCGGAATACTTATGAGAGGGCTGTTGAGATTTGGAAAAAAGACCGGAAAAAATTTGAAGAGATGGTGGTAAATGCCCTCAACACCGATTTCTCATGGGATCTACGAGCCAAGGAATATCGGGAACTGTATGAGAAACTCATAAGCGGGAGCATTTGATCAAATTCCATTATGTACAAAACTATTGCCATCGCCGGGACTTTTGACCTCCTCCATAAGGGACACCGATACTTTATCCAACAAGCCTTTTCTATAAGCGAGAAAGTGATTATTGGTTTAATGAGTGATACTTATGTAGAGAAAAAATTCAAAATTCAAACATCAAATATCAAATCAAATTTAAAAATTCAAAATTTTGAAATCAGAAAATTGGAACTAGAGAAATATTTACTGGCGGAGGGTTATTCAGATAGAGCAGAGATTGTGAAGATTGATGATATTTATGGACCAGCTATCACGGATAACCGAATAGAAGCGTTGGTGGTGACGAAGGAAACTTATTTTGGGGCCAGGAAGGTAAATCAGAAGAGAAAAGAGCTTGGACTTTCACCGCTTAAAATCAATATTGTGCCTTTCGTAAAAGCTCAGGACGGGAGAAGGATTGCCTCGACAAGGATCAGGATGGGGGAGATAGACAGGGAAGGAAATAAATACTTGAATTCAAAATTATCCCGCCAAAGCGGGATCCACGATGCTGTAATTCCGAATAAATCGGAAACAGCATCGGGACAAATTTCTGAAGAAGTTAGGCAGGAGTTGAAGAAGCCGCAGGGGAGATTGATGAAAGGGGATGATAATAATCATAAAAAGATCGTGGAAGAATTAAAAAGGGCGATTGGGACAATCCGGCCGGCCATCATTAGCACTGTCGGAGATGAAGTGACAAAGTTATGCAATGAGGTCGGTATACCAATCAATTTGGCCATTTTTGACTTCAAAGTCAAAAGAAAGAAGATTTATAATTCCATCCTCGACTTAAGTTTCCCTTCTTTGCAAGATGTCGTGAAGGTGAGGAATCCTTCCGGGTGTATAACAAAGACATTGATTGCCGCGGTTAGTCATGGTTACAAACAAATCATTCAGGACGGAAAGACAAGAATCATAAAAGTCATCGGCGAGGATGACTTAGCCGGCGTGCCGGCCATCCTTCTTGCTCCCTTGGGTAGCCTGGTTATATACGGACAGCCAAATACTGGAATAGTTGTGGTGGAGGTGACGGAGGAGAAGAAAAAAGAATTATTTGATATAATAATATTATGACACCGATTACGCCTGATCTTCAGCAAAATATTTTAGTGACGATTTACCTTCTTTTTTCGCACAACTATATCGCCTTTGCTTATTTCGCCGGGCTTTGCCTTTCAATCGCCCTGTCCATCTGGCGGCCATCCCGCTTTACCACTTTCTGTTTCCTGGGCTTTGGGATACTTCTCTTTTCCTACGAATACGATAAACACATTATCAATGCTTTCCGTGAACAGACGATGAAATCGCTCATCACTATCCAGCCGCATTACCGTCTGCAGCATTATCTCAATCTGATTATTACGGAATTATTACCGGTACTATTTTACATTCTCGGCTGGTCATGCCTTTTCCTGGCGATTTTTTACGCCGCTAGAAAGATAGGAAAGAAGAAATAAAAAATTACTTCTTCGGAGTAGGAGTGAGAGTGGGTGAAGGAGTGATCGGCAGGGAGAAATCTTTCACCTGGACGATCTCAGTAATAGTATTGGTTTGACTGTTCCAAAGTCCTTTGATTCTTACTTTATCTCCTTCTTTTATCTGATCTTTCTTTATAATTTGGTTTTTGCGGTTGATAAATCTGGTGGTCGAAGAATAGGTGACTGTTTGGCTGCCGCGGTTGATTGTTTCCATGACCAAACCGGTGGCGGTAGTTGATTTTACTTGGCCGAAAAAGACGCCATAACGCTTCTGGATTGATAAATCACGAACCAGCTTGGCAGTGATTTTCGTTGTTTCCGCATTAGTCCATTTACCGATGATATTTACCGTATCTTTTTCCTGTATCTCGGACAGAGTAGCTCTGCCCCAAAATTTGCGCCGCAGTTGAGTTCTATTATCAATAGTGACGGTGTAGGTTTTGTCGTCTTTGGTAACGGTCAGGACATTACCCTTTTTGGTTGTTAATGTACCTTCTTTGATGACAGCGCTTTCTTTGGGGATGGCCGCTTTTTTCAATAAGGCTGTGGGAGAACTGTTTTCAACGCTACTTGTTGGCGTTTTAGCCGCTTGAACCGCTGGGATGAAAAGCAAAGTGCCAAAAATTATGATGGCGATGATATTGATAATTTTTTTCATATTTTTATATTACTTCGCGCTAACTTCGTAGTTAACTAAAACTTCTGTTTCCGCTGAATTGCCGTTGGCATCATTGGCCGAAACGAAAATAGTGTTATCCCCTTCGTCCAAAGCGGTATTGACGGAGAAATTGCCTTTGGCGTCGGCAAATGCTTCCATACCATTGACAAAAATATCGGCTCTCGGTGTGGTTTTACCGATGACTCTGACATACGGGACTTTCACGGTTGCACTATTGACAGGGGAAGTGATGTTTAAAGAAAAAGTATTACTGCCTTGGGTATTTACACCTGTGGGTTTGGGTCCGGTTATTTGCAGAGAGACGGTAGGAGAAATTGCTTGACCGAGGATATCGGGTTGGCCTTTTGGAGATTTGCCTAGGAGCCAGAAACCGATACCTCCCAAAATTAAAGCTCCGATGATCAGACTAACCGGCAGGTATTGTTTTGTTTTAGCGTCCATAACGTACCTTATATTGAAGTATTGTTATTGTACAACCTTTGTCAAGTTTTTGTTGACAGGAGAGGTTGTTTCTTGTTAAAGTATCAGCGGAGGGAATAATTTATGATTTATCTAGGTTGTGATCACGGAGGATTTGACTTAAAAGAGAAAATAAAGAAGTGGCTGGTGCGCTGGGGTTACTCCTTTGAGGACTTGGGAAATACCATTTACGACAAAGATGACGACTACCCGAAGTACGCTTTTGCCGTGGCCAGAAGAGTAGCGGAAGAAGAATTCTCCGGCCGAAAGTACCCGATGCCTTGGAAAGACAGGCCGAAGGGAATTCTTTGCTGCCGGTCAGCCGCCGGGATGGTCATGGCCGCCAACAGGATAAAAGGAATAAGGGCGTTTGCCACATCTGACGCGAAAAAAGCCATGCGCAGCCGTGATCACAACGACGCCAATATCATTGCCCTTTCAGGCGACTGGCTGGAGGATTATCAGGCCAAAAAACTGATTAAAGCCTGGCTGTCAACCGAGTTTTCCGGCGAGGAAAGACACATCAGGAGACTAAAGATGCTGGATGAATATGATGTTAGCGTCTAGCGTCTAGATACTAGCGTCTAGTTAAGAAATAACTAAACGCTAAACGCTAGAAGCTAAACGCTATTTCTTATCCGCCCCGACGATAATCAGAAAATCAGAGTCTGGGGGTTTATTTTCTCCGGCCGGAAGAGAAGAGACTTCAGCGGTAACTGTTTTAGCCAAAAGATTAACCTGTTCGCTTTTTTTACCGGTGAGATCGATCACTAAAGTTTTTTCGTAATCTTTTTTCTGGGCGTTATCACGGTCCACAATTTCCACATTATTAAGCTTTCCTTTAAGGAGAGTTTCGATTTTTCCGGTCAGACCGACAGTCGAAGTGCCGTTATAAAGAAATACTTTCAGAGTAGAGGAGGTAGTGGCGATGGGAGTTGTTGATAGTATGATCGAAGGGGGAGCGGATAACGTTGCGGAAACAGCAGGAGACGGAGAAGGGATAATCAGCGGTCCGACTTCAATGATTTTGTTCGCCGCCGGATCGTAAAGGATGGCTTTTTTGGCCTGATTGTAAACTAAGACCTTATCGCCGTTTTTGGCATTGGTAAAAAAAGGCTGGTTTTTTACCTGATTGATATCAGTGACAGTGATGACGGTTGGTTCTTCACCGACAGGCAAGAGTATCAATTTACCGGCTTTTTCCACTAATGACCTGACTTCTTCCTTGTTGGTTGAGGATGATTTTTCGGCCAGCATTTTTTGCGCTTGCCGGTATTTGGTATAAAAGAAAAAAGAAGGGATGAGAGCGATAATAAAAAGCAATATTCCAACAATGGTAAATATTTTTTTATGGGAAAACTCTTTTATGACAAATGGTTTTTCCGTTTGCATAGTCGAATAATAAACGATTTCCTTTCCTTTATCAAGACAGACAGCGTACCCTTGACAATTCCGTACTAATTTGATAACATCAAGTTATGATTTCATTACAAAAGTTGCAGCAAGCCATGTCTGAATCCCGGGAATTCGGATCTGTTATCCCGATTAAAAGAAACGAATATCTTTCGTGGCTTGAAAAATCCATGAACAACAGGCTTATTAAAGCGGTTGTCGGTTTTCGCCGGTCAGGTAAATCATTTCTTCTAAAAATACTCTCCAAATCATTAATTGATAGAGGTACACTTTCCTCTAATATTTTTTATCTGAATTTTGAAAATGATTTACTTAGTAATATTAAAACTGTTCAACACTTGCGAAATATTTGGGAAGAATACCTTAGAGAAATTGCTGATCCGGATCACCCTATTTATATAATTTGGGACGAAATTCAGTTAATCTCAGGTTGGGAAAAATTGGTTCGTTCTCTTTATGAACAGGGAAAATATAATATTTATGTAAGCGGATCAAACAGTAATCTGCTCTCAGGGGAATTAAGTTCAAGTTTGTCCGGCAGAAGCCTCCAACTTGAAATTAAACCATTCAGTTTCCGGGAATATTTGGATTATCGCGGGATAAAAAGCGATTCATACTATTGCGAAAAGCAAAAAATAGACCGGGCTTTTTCCGTCTATATGCAAAGAGGGGGAATTGCCGAACAGTTTGGCCTGGAGGAACCGTTTGTCTCTAATTATCAGTCAGGCCTGATCCAAAAAATCATCCTGGATGATATTGTCAAAAGATATTCAATTGACAATGTAAATATTTTACAGGAAGTTTTTGAGTTCATATGTGGAAATATCACCTCAACAATATCGCTTCGTAAAATTGTAAACAGGTTCGATGAACAGGGGTTAAAAGTCTCAACAACAACTATCGATAACTACATCGGATATTGGCAGACTTCATACGCGGTTGAAAAACTTAACAAGTTTGATTATAGATTAAGCCGTGTTTTTGACAGAACTTCAAAATATTATTGTATAGACAACTTATTAATAAAAGGCCGGGAAGAATCAAATGAAAAAAGACTGGAAAACCTGGTTTATATAGAACTTACCAGAAGATACGGACGGAAAAATGTATTCTTCGGACAGGATCAAAACGGGTATGAAATCGATTTCGTTGTTAAAAACGATAATAAATTTATGTTTTTCCAGGTATGCATGGTATTAAACGATAAAAATGTTAAACGGGAATTCGGCAACCTGGAATTAATTAATAAGTATCTTAAGGGTCAGGGAACAGTACTTTTTCTTGATGATGCCAGATCTAATCCGGATTCAGGATCGTGTACTTCCGTTATTGAATGGTTGATAAATTATTCCTCTGTTCCTCTAATCACCAGGTAAAGAATTCTTTTGAAGTTTCATTAAAAAAGAAGTTTCCATGTCTCATCTGGTCTGCCGGACCGAGGATGGTAAAGTTGTCACTGCAGTCGGAGAATTCGCCGGCTGTTTCATCATCATCCCAATAGCGCATCTTCCAGTAATATTTCGTGCCGTCAAAATCAAGCGGTGATGTATCACCGTAGGCGACATCAGCACAGCGGTTTCCTTTAGTGCAAGTGTCTATGATAGTACCGTCCGTGCCGGAATCCCAAACCTGTCCGGAGAGACAACCGGTTACACTGTAGACAATAATTTCATATTTGGTGGCATAATCAACCTCATCAGGATCGTTATAGATAGAAGAAAAAACCGGCCGGCTATCCCCAACGGCTATCGGATTGGCTACACCCGACTGGGCGGTATAGGTGGACATATTTACAAAGAGGAGGGTTGGCGCAGATGGACCAGTATTGGTAGTAATTTTTGCCCATTCTATATTGTAAGAGGTGCCTGATCCGTTGGACCAGAGGACAAAAATACTTGCACTTGCCGTAAAGTTTGAAGTACAGTAAATATTGGTGCCTGTTGCTTGCCAGGAAATGGGATCGGCACTCCAGCTCCAGCTGCCGGCAGAATGGGTGCCTTTTTTGTAAAAAATATCATCGCCTCTTATCCAGAAGGCATATAAGTTGTTATTGCTTGAATCAACGGTAAGGGTGGGGTAGCCATTGCCGGTGTTGCTGTCCAGAGTAGCCGCGGAGAACGACCAGTCGCTGGTATATTGGTCATAGACGATATGACCGCTGCCGTCGACATAGGTTAAATGTATCTTGCTGTTGGTGGGGTCGACCACGGTAGAGATGGTATTTGTGAGTCCGGTGCTGATACCGGTGGCAATTTCATCCTGGCTGCCGGTTGCCGCTGCGGCAGATGGCGGTTTGAAATAGTTATAGAAAACATCGGTACCGTCGGAAAAAAGGTAGTCAAACTCCGGAATGCCGGAAATCCCGCTGTAATTAGTGCCGTTTGACCCGCGGTTCTGGTAGTAACTCCACTTTACTTTTACATCCTGAAAAGTACCTGATTCTAAAACTGTCTCTCCGCTCCAGGAAGGCGAAACTGCACCGCTTGAGTATTTATCGTAAACAATATCGTCATTATCATCTTCATAAAATACATAAATATCCGTGCCGTCAATAGCAATTGAGGGCTCATAACCGACGTCGGTCTTACTTGTTACGGTTGTCCATCCGGTATCCCAGTTTCCGGTATTTTTAGCCAACGCCACATAATTATTAGTATCGTCAATATAGGCAATCCACGTATTCCCTGAACTATCAATAGCTATAGAAGTGCCGCGTTGATCCGTAGTATCGTTAACATCGGCATCAACAGCCTCCTTTAGGGTAAAAGTAGCTGCATTATTATCATTCCCTACCGCTGCGATTAAATCATTATTAGTTGAGTCAACATAAGCTATTTCAGGAATATTACTTTCATTAATTGTGATTGTAGAAGCAATGAATCCGGTTGCCGTACTGGTGTCTGTTTCCACCGTCCGTAATGTCTGCCAAGATCCGCTCGTTTTATTGCGATATCTTACCATCGTATCGGTAGCGCTAGTATCTCCAAAAACATAAGTGATATGAGGTGCATCAGCGTTATCAATACTTATACTTAAAGAGGAAAAAGTATCGGTCGTATCCGAGGTTTCAATTGTTTCATCGATATTGCTATAGGATCCGTTTACAAATGTTTCATATATTATTAATGATGGTAAACTACTATCATTGCATACGATATGTAATTTATCATTGCTGTCGATGGCTACTGCTACATTATCCCAACAATCAGGTGCGTTTCCAGAATCCATTAGTGTCCAGGATGATCCGTCGGTAGATTTATAAATTTTTAAAGCCGCGCTTGGTGCTATAATTGCATAAAGGTCTCCGTTTGAACTTCTAACCACCTGCCTTCCCTGGCCTTTTAGCGGACCATCGCCGCTACTGTCTTTTATCTTTCCCGCCACGTCCAGCTGGTCCCAATAAACATCCGTCCCGTCGGAAAAGAGAAAATCTATTTTCGGGCCGTAAAAATTATTTAAAGAAGAATATTTGGCCTTGACGTCCTGATAGCTTTTACCGCCGATTGATCGCTCCAAAACTTTCTCACCGCCCCAAGCAGGAGAGGCTATTCCGCTCTGGTAGATATCATAAACTATATGATTATTATCATCCTGATAAAAAACATAGATATCCTGGTCCAAAACCGCGATCGATGGTTCATAACCGACATTATTGTTATCGATAGCGGCCTGCCAACTAGTCCAGGCGTCTCCATCATGGTGGTGTACCAAAGACACTTCATCATCAGTCGAGACACCATTAGCGTTGGTATCATCCATATAAGCAATCCAAGTATTGCCTGCAGAATCTATGGCAATCGAAGATCCGTATCTGCCCGTGCTATTATCAACATCAGTATCTACATTATAAAGCGTCCATTCGTCTACTATCGGGTTATTATCTGCGCCGACTGCAGCAGTTAATATATCATCAGTGGAATTTATATAGGAAAGCTCGGGTATATTATCTTCATTGATGACAATGCTTGACATAGAAGGTAGTATACTGGTTTCCAATTCCACGGTAGTATTCCAAGATCCGCCGACTTTGTTTCTATAATATGTAGTTTGACCAAAACCGCTTGTAGCAACAATATGGGGTATATTATTGGAATCTACGGCAATATCATAATCATTTGCATAACTCATCGTTAGATCAAATTCTGAACCAAACGCGTCAGTCCCGGTATTGAAGGTATTATAAAATGTCCTTGGGGCGCCAGTTACCTCTTTCGTATATAATAAATGAATGGTATTATTACTATCATAAGCGCTGGCTACAGCGCCCGTAGCGCCGCTGCAATCAAGAGAGTTAATCGTGTCTTTTTGCAGCCAGGTTTGGCCATTGTCTATAGATTTCCATATTTCACAATCATCTCCGCTGTCGCCAAAAGCATATAAGTCACCGCTTTTTGTTCTCGTCACTGCCCTGCTTGCCCCAGCCGACGATCCCCAATTCCCAGCGTCATCCACTTTCACTGCTCCCGGCAGGCCGGAGGCCTGAATAATGAGGGAGGAGGAAGAAACAGAAAGGGTATAGGTAGAGGTTTCTTTCATGATGGTGTCCAGATCAGCCGCGGCCGAAGGCCAATCGGTATTACCTCCAATAGCGCTACTTCGGAGACGAGCATAGCTGGTGTTTAAACCGCTAAGTTCACTTGAGGTGGGATTATCGATTTCGTCAGTATTGTCAACATCTTTAAGCTTGATAAACGCAGTTGAATCGGGAAGTGCTGATACTTTCGCCGTGGCTTCAAAATAGTAATTAAAAGTTGCGCCAGTGGCGCTAAAATTGCTGGGATTAAACTCATTGTCAAAATTCCGCTCAACATAAGTATTGCTGGTTTCAGTATCAAGAGTATTAACATAATGATGAACCATTTCTATATCAGTAAGCCCCCGACCGTATGAAGTCTGTTCAACAATTATTTTGGCGTTTATAATACTAGCTGCTGAACCATCATCCGACATTATACAAACTTCATACGCTGTATTATCTGTTAGGGTAATAGCTTGAGAACGGAATCTGTCATATGTAGTCCCCTGTACTAATAGAGTACTGTTGGCTACAATACTTGAACATGAATTTGAAGATAGACCGGCATAAGTATAAGATTCCAATCCAACATTCACTAAAGTGGCTTCAAAATATATACTAACCTGTCCGCTATAACGGTCTTTATCCCAATAGTAATATTTAGGTCTTAAGAGAGGTACATACGTAACGCTTTTTGTTGAACCGACATCCCCCACCTCAATCTGTGTCTGGGTATCGGTAATGGCAGGAGCTGACTGAACAATGATTAGTCTGGCAGCTTTGACAT
>JALHWS010000050.1 GCA_022866885.1 Candidatus Microgenomates bacterium
ACCGAAGCCTTTGGATTGGATACCGGAGAATCATTGATAGATTTGATTGATAGAATAATCAATTCTGCCCCCGTCCCTAGAATCAGCTTTGGTTCCATCCATCCTTGGAGTCTGACTGATGAATTCTTCGATTATTATAAAAAAATTCTTCCCCTTGGCAGGTTAATAAACTTTTTCCATGTCCCCCTCCAGTCCGGCTCCGATAAAATCTTGGCACTGATGAAACGCGGTTACACCAGTAGTGAACTAATGGAGAAGTTAAAGCGTCTGCGAAAGATTAATCCCATGGCTTTCATCGGCACCGACGTCATCGTCGGTTTCCCGGGCGAAACGGATGAGGATTTTAAGGAAACTTATCAATTCCTGAAAGAATCTCCCATCTCCCGCTTCCACATCTTCCGCTTTTCTCCGCGCGAAGGAACAGCCGCTTATTTTTTAAGAAAAAAATATCAGGAACCGTTACCGCAGGTAAAGACCAAAAGAGCCAAAATTTTAGCCGAACTTAGCAAACAAAAATACCAAAAGTTTCTGGAAAAACACCTCGGTAAAACTTTCCCGGCTTTATTTTTGGAAAGGAGAACCGGCGGTTACCAGGAAGCACTATTAAACAACCAAATTCCGGTCTTGATTAAGACAAAGAAAGATCTAAAAAGATCAATCAATAAAGTGAAGATCGTTTCTCTCCATATGTCCAGCTTAACCGGTATTGCTTCTGATTGATCCTTTCAGCAATAAAAGATTACAATAACATTAGACTTCATTCATATGCCTAACGAAATTGTTCCTGTTCCATCTGTTCCGACTAACTTACCGGATACAGTTCCGGAAGGCAGAAAAATACCCGCTCGTCCTCAATCCCTAAAGGATCAGGCAGTTGCTCATTCAGGAGCTAGCGGAAAGGCAGCAGAACTCGCCAAAAGTCTTTATGATAAAACTGTCCAACGGATGGACATAATGGATACATCAAGAGTTAAACAAATGTTAGGCCAACAACCCCAAGCTGATGAATCAACGCCTCCGAGGGAAACACTAGTTGAAAGAATAAGAAGAACACAAAAAGAACAAGCAAAAGAGCCAGATCAACAAATTGGAATACATACGCCAGAGACGCCTTTGTCTGATGAGAACATGACCCTAGAAGATGCTCTAGAGATAGCAACCCTACTTGGAGGATACACCCCTGACATTGCCCCTGAACTAAAAGCTCTTATCATCAGTCTTTCTAAAGAGGTATTCGAAGGAAGATTAAAAACACTTCAACGTAATAGAGTTTTTGCCGAAAAACCCAGACAAAGAGGAGAAAGAAAAGAAAAACCGGATCATACGACGATTCCTCATACAGTATTACCGCTACCGGTGATTATTGCGCCGTCTCTTCATCTTGAGGAACCTTTAGATAGCCAGCATAACCAGGATATGCTTCAATTGATGTATCTATGGACCACAAAAACATTTGATCAACCTAAAACACTCCAGGATTTATTTGACTGGACAGACTTACTTGAAAGAACAGGGATGCTTGAAGAAACTGACCCAAAAACAGAAAGACTTAAACGTCACCTGAAGGATATTCATGAATATTTAAGAACACGTCCACCTTCTTTGTCGACTAATTATCTGGTTTCAACCATTCAAACAGCTTCAGATTTATTCGGAGAATCTTCTTTTTCTTATGCTTTATCTGGAGTTTTAAGTTTTTTAGACGATTTTCCAAAACAGATAGATCAACTGGCAAAAAAATATTCCCCTCCTCCTGTATTACAAGAGGTTGCAGCGGGCAGAATAGATCTTCATCATGGTAGCAAACTATCTCCCCGGGAAAATTTGGCATATTTCGCCGCGCATATAGTAGACATAGTTGCTGAACCAGAGGAAATCAAAGCATACCAAAAGAGGCAAACAGAATTACCCGCCGAAGCTTCATTGTTGGAGCTATTAAGAATGAGTGTTCAGGAAATACCTTACCGCGATATCCATGCAGCTGAAGAGTTTTATCCTCCTTCAATTTCAGCCGCAAGACTATATTACATTCAACCTGATTGGATATGCGACCAAGCTCAACATTTTCTTGAAGCTTTTCCTCCATTTAAAGTCCGCCAAGCCGTAGCAGCTAGACAGGCATCTTTGTATCCGCCCGACAATCCGCCTCCGCAAGTATTCCAATATTCGGTGGATATAAATATTCTGACAATGCCAAGGCAACTGGAGGAAATAACCCTCGAACCGCAGGAATTATTGGAATCTTTTTTGGCGGGAAGTGAAAGGTTGGCTTATACTTATATTTATGCTTTACCAATGCTATATCATTTATATGCCCAAACGCTGATTGAAAGTGGACCAGTGGATTATCAGCACTATCCATCTCAAATGGTAGGTTGGTTAAGGGAAGGAGGACTAAGAAAATACCTTGAACTTAAGGCAGGAATTCTTCAGGCTCAGGAAGAAGACCGTCCATATTATCGTTTTAACGATGAAGATCCTAGGTTTAAGAAACTCGAATATAATCTTTATCTTGTACCGGGAACAGAATGTTATATGGATATAGGACAGGCAATATTTTTAATTACCCGTTCAGAAGAAAATGTTCTTTTAGCAAAAGACGAATCAGAAAATACTTTTTTTAACTTAGGAAAACTATTGCATCCTGATTATTCGTACGCTACCATAAATAATTACCCTTCCATTTCCGGAACAATTATTCATGCGCTTGAGCAAAGAGGTATTATAAGTGAACAAGAGAAACACTGGGTAGTTAAGCCCGGACAACCTCAGTTTATCAGCTTTCGTTTTTTAGCTGAACTGGCAGGGATTTCAGACGAAGAAAAAAGAAAACAATTCTGCCAAATATTAAAAGAAATAACTATCCATAAACCAGAATCCGCTGACTATAAAGTAAACACATACGAATATCATCCCCGTTATACTGATTTGGATTTACTTCAAAGAAAACTCCAAGGATCTTCAGATCCGGAAAAATCGCCTTTTCTTGCCCTATTCTTTACTACTCAGGAAACTTCACCGTACATAAGAACGGAGCGGGTTCTGGATATAAAAGGTGAGATTATTGAAAGGACAATTGCCCAAGAAGGCGGACTTGACCAGTACGATTTCCGGGTGAGAGATACTTATGCAAGATTAAATCTACTTTCAGAAGGCGCTATAGAACATACCGATCACGACCTATTAGCTTTCTGGCAACTGGCTGACGCTCCCAAGGGATCAATCACCCCCCAACGAATTATTGAAGATAGATTAACCGGCTTAGGTGCCAGACTGGAACGAGCCGAACGAAATGTCCATTATCATCATTTACTTGCATCTTCCATTTGTGCTCAAAACGGTAAATTTTATACAGAACGTGAAGCTGTCAATAAAGTCTTGAAGCAATTAAAAGAGGCAGAGGCGCTGGATTATTACACTCTAGATTATCATCTTCAAAAATTGGATCAAGCGGAGAAAACGAAGCAACGATTAGTAGCTGCTCGAAAGAATTGGGAAGGATATTTGAAGGAATTACCTTCTTCAATCAATTATTTCGAACAAGAAGCGCTTCCTCCGGAAATGGTTTCTGAAGTGAGAGATATCTTCTCCGCTTTCGGTTTATCAGTACTAAGCTTGCCTTCAGGCATGGATAAAGACGTAACGGGTATCTGTGATGAAAACGACATAACACAATACAGTCTTGCAGGAGTTGGCGGATATCCGGTAGTGACGGCAAAATCCATGGCATATGTGAGATTGACGCGTGCCTTATCCGCTTTGGATGAATTTTCCGGAAAACAAATCAGCTGGTCAGATATTGATACAATTTTAAAACAAGCGGAGACAATTTTATATACTCTTGAAATACAACTAAACAATGCAGATATCCCTTATAGCGGTAATGATTCCATACCTGCCTTGACGGAACCTAGTGATTGGGTAACTCCGGAATATGGACGATTATTTTATTGGTTACAAAAAGTACTCCGCAGAAAAATAGATGATACTGCAGTATACCCGGGATATGCTCCTGAAGAATTCCCCAGAGAGTTGGAGGAAGCACTTGCCTTGGAAGAATCAGAAAAGCCTGAAAAAGACATAATAGAAACACTAACTACTAATGACAATGCTGAAGCGGGATTAGTCCAATTTTTAAGTAATCTCCAACCAGCTGAATTATTACAATTTAGAGAAGCCGTAGTTTCCGAACTGCAGAAAATGGAACAAACGAAATCTAAAAGATCATGGATGGCATTGCCCGGGACTCATAAAGTAATCAGTGTTGATACCGAGACGCTTAAAACTCTCCTTATCGATATAAACTCATTGATTCCTGTGTACTAAACAATCAGCTTCATACTCCGAAGGATGGGAAGGAGGGGTTCGAAGGGAAGGCCGATGACGTTGGAATTATTTTAGGCTTTTCGGGTTGAAGAACTTCAGGTCCGGAATTCCGGCAAAATCTTTTTTGTTGTTTGTCGCCAGTTCCGCGTTTAGAAAAATGGCAGTTGAAGCAATAATCAAATCAGCTAAACTTTCTGATTGAGGATAATTTTTATG
>JALHWS010000051.1 GCA_022866885.1 Candidatus Microgenomates bacterium
TATTGGAAAAACTTAACACTTCGGTACATGTCGCTTTGGCGCAATCGACCAGTTTGGTAATTTTCCCGGTCAAATCCGCATGCGTCGTATCAAAAGACCCGTCTATCACGGCTACATTGACACTTTCCGAACCGGTTGAAACATCCCAGGCGCTTTTTCCCGTACCTGCCAGTTTCATATTAAACATATTCCATTGCAGCCTCGGTTCTCCCGGAGTCGGCATGGCGATAATCCCCGGATCGTTGGGAATATTTAATAAATTGAAGCGGTAATTCGGGTAAGCATAAGCGACATTGGGATCCTTTTTTACATCAGTTAAGGTTTCATTTATATTTTTGTCTCCGATGGAAAAAACCATTGCTTTTGTCGACGAAAGGCCATTTTTTACGGCAATATTTTTTTGCCGGGAAAGTGAAATCAGGTTTTTGGTTTTGGGTGATTCTTTGAAACCGACGATAATTTCTTTATTCTGTGTCGGCGCGGATACATGTTCTGTCGGGATAGGACGTGAATCAATCGCGGCTTTTACCGCCTTGCGACAAACAACAAACAGCAATAATGCGCTTAAAATAATAAGCGCTGTTTTCCGGGTAGTTTTCACAGTAATATCTCTGTTTCCAGTGTGACAAAAAGCAGAACTCCAGTCAAGCACTTGTTGTCCGATAATTATATTTAAGGTAAAATTAAAAGACTTCAGACGGTTTTGTCCCAGCACTTTCTTGCCGAATTTGATAAAATGAGGCAGAAGATGTGCGGGATCCCGTAGCTTTACGCCGCCTTGGCTCAGTGGTAGAGCGAGTGTTTTGTAAACACTAGGTCGTCGGTTCGATCCCGACAGGCGGCTCAAGATACGCGGCGGCTAAATGCTACTGGGATAAACCGCTGGCAGACATTGAAAAACGGAAATATTTATCGCCGGGATACCGAAGTGGCCAAATGCCGCCGTTGGCGGCACCCCGCCAAAGGCGGTGGCGGGTACTGAGAATGTTTTATACTTATATAATCAAAAGTAAAACAACAGAAAGATATTATATTGGTTCTACTCAAAATCTTGAAGAACGACTAATAAGACATAATTCAGGATTAACAAAATCAATAAAAAACCGTGGACCATTTAAATTAATCTATAACGAAAGATATAATACAAGACAGGAAGCATACAGAAGAGAAAGACAAATAAAAAGATACAAGGGTGGAAACGCATTCAAACAGTTATTGGAAAAAACAGGAAGCCGGGATACCGAAGTGGCCAAACGGGGCAGTCTGTAAAACTGCTGGCTCACGCCTTCCTAGGTTCGAATCCTAGTCCCGGCACCACGTAATAAATTTTGCATAGCAAAATTTAAACGTGGTTGGGACGTTTAATCCGCCGGTTGGCGGATTATTACGTCCCACCCCCAGTTAAACACTTGCGTAAATAAAATAGAACCCTTTATAATCATTTTATATGATTGATATGATCATCCTCTTTACCCTTCCTTTTCTGGCTTCATTCTTGTCAATCGTCTTTAATCTACCCGGCTTTTATTCCATCTTTCTTTTCCTGGGTTTTCCTTCCTTATATCTCACTTTCCGATCGCATAAAAATGTCACCAGGATCGCCCTTTTTTCCCTAATTTTTACAATACCGGTTACTTTAGCATTCGACTATATCATGCAGGTTTCCGAGATCTGGACAGTCGATACCATTTTTGATTTTAAATTTTTCGGGATTGTCCCGATCGAACAATTCATCTGGGCATTTTTGTATATGTATTTATCGATCATGTATTATAAATATTTTCTCGATAAAAAGACAAAGAAACACGTCGGTTTCCGCGATAAAAAGTTGGCCATCAGCTCTCTAAGTTGGCTTTTTGGCATTATGTCGGTTCTTCTAATTCTCTTGAGTTTTGGCATCGTGGTTCCTTATCTTTACATCATAATAGGAATTCTGTTGTTTATCGTTCAATTAATTATCTTTTTTAAGTATCATCCGAAACTGGCGCCGAAAATATTGGAGACAATTCCCTATAATTTTGTGGTAGCCATCATGTTTGAAATAACCGAAGTCTACCTTAAACAATGGATCTGGCCCGGAAAATACTATATCGGCTGGATAGAATTTTTAACGGTGAAATTTCCTCTTGAAGAATTTATCTTTTATATGATTCTCGGATCGGCCGGAATCTTAATGTATTTTGAGCTTTTGGCCGATGATCTGGAATGAAAAAAATTTTCCTTATACCATTATTAATTCTCCTTTTTTTTCTTTTTTATCTTTTTTCCCCGACCTCTTTTTCCGCTGATGTGGTAAGGTTCGTGATCAATCCCGACACCAAACAGGAAGAAATCCACAACCGTCTGAAGGAGGAAAAATTCATCAGAAGCACCCGACTTTTCACTTTCGTGGCCGGATTGATCCGCTTTCCCGGCACAGTCGAACCGGGCGCTTATAACTTATCCCGGCGGATGACTCTTTTGGCCGTTGTCGATACTCTCATGAATCACCCTTACCAGAAATGGATTACGCTAGTACCCGGCCTTCGGGTAGAACAGACGGCGGAAAAACTAAAAAGCAAATTCAACTGGGACCAAATGAGGGAAAAAGAATTTTTGGATAATGCCCGCGAAGGCTATATGTTTCCCGATACTTATTTACTCAATGTTGACTATACAGGCCGTGAATTCGCCCAAAGGCTGATTGCCAATTTTAACGAAAAATTTGACGCCCAACTCCAAAAAGATCTTCTTGAGCAAAACATCAAAAACGACACGGCCATCAAAATCGCTTCATTGATTGAGAGGGAAAGCGGCGGCGATGATGATAAAGCACTAATCGCCGGCATCATCTGGAACCGCCTTTTGAAAGGCATGAAATTGCAGATTGATGCCGTCGCACAATATGCGCTTGGGACTCCTTCCGACTGGTGGCCGCATGTCTCGCCGGCAGATTTGAAAAAAGACTCCCCTTATAATACCTATTTATATAAGGGCCTGCCGCCGACTCCCATCTGCTCCCCATCTTTAGCCTCGATCAAGGCTGTCGCCTATCCGGCAGAAACAGATTGCTTCTATTATCTTCACGACCGCGGCAAAAACATCCATTGCAGCGTGACCTACGATGAACACCTGGAGAATATAAAGAAATATCTTCAGTAAGTCTCATCCTTGCAAACCGATCTCTCTAATGCTACTTTGCATAATACCCTATAGTAGAGTAAAATAGGCGGTCATGAGTAAAGAATCTCACGCATCTTATACCCCGATACAATTTGAGATCAGACCCCGAGAACTGGTCTACGACATGGCTATTCCTCCTCTGGCAAATGCTCAAAGGTTGTACTCTGCCACGAGAGGTGAAAGAGATGCTTTTTTAGCCTGTGCAACGCCTGCTCAGATGGACCTTATTTTCCAATCATGGCCAAAAGGAGATAAAAAGAGTAAAAAATTATTTGCCGAATGTGCTCCCTTTTTACCGATAGATTCCCCTGATGAAGCGGTAAGAAAAGCTATTTTTACATATATAAATACAGCGCTGGATCAAGTTAATCCTGATTCAACCTTAAAAACCAGACTGGCAACAGTTGCTTTACGTGCAGCTCATATAGAAACGGAATATCTAGATCCGGATCACGGCCGGATAATATATCGAGCAAATAGCGGAGATGATTTTGAAACGAAAGTTATTGCGAAAGCTGTAAATCAAATTGCGGAATTTGACCATTCGATACCAGAAATATCAGCTGATTTTTCAGAAGATGATCACGTAGTGGTTCCGGCAATAGCCAGAGCGCTTGAACTTGCTTACATAAAAGATGAATCTCTGAAAGAAAGTAGAAGGCTTTTTAATAATGTCAGAAAATATGCAGCACAAGCGGCAAGAAACAAAAATAAAAATAACCTTTCCAGATTCTGGGGTTGGATGAAGCAAATTGTCGGTAATGGCGATCTTCATCTCCAAAATGTAGTGATAGACGAATGGACACACCATGCCGGAGTAAAGCTCTGTCCTAAAGTTGCCTACCCAGACGTCCCCAGTCTGCCTCCGGTGGTATTAAATATTAACGATGCGGCGACTGCTTCCTTCGAACTTTTAACCAGAAAAGAAGCGCCCGGAGTAAAAAATAATCTGTCTGAGTTTTTGCGTGCTGTTGCCAAGGCAAATATCATATTATTCAATAACATCCTGCAGACTACTATACAGCGGAAAGATTTTGCCAAAGAAGCAGTTTTTGGAGATTTCGCCGGAGATTTTTTACGGATGATCCACCAGGCCTGCGACGCCAAAGAACCTTACAATCTGGATCAACTGCTTGCCGCGTTAAGACAACCGAGAAAAATACATGCAGGATTTACTTTTTACGGGCAAACTCCTGATACCCCGCCAGCATACATGATTGTAGTTACGCCCGGTGCTACTGATTCAGAACCACAAAAGATTTTAATGGGCAGACTTTTAGATGAAAATGGCTTAAAGATGCCCACCTTGGCTTTAGATGAATCCTTCAGGTCTTCTGATTATCTAGGTATGTTTCTTGATGCTGATCCAAAGCAAGCTAGGGATTTAACCCAAGCGCGCAGTGAACTTGTATCTATACATGAAAGAACGCCTTATCAGGCAGACCTTCCCGCAATCAGAAGGTATTTTATGGCCTTGGAAGAGCAGCTTGTGGATCAGGAAATAAGCGCAGAAGATCTGGAAATGGTAAAACTTCTTGCCCGTCAAATAGGCTTATCGGATCCGCATCCTTTATATATCCCGATCCTTGTTGCCCTTTCCCATCTTGCTTCCTCCTCTCAAAGAGGAGTTGCCCCCAAGCCTGAGATTGTGGAAATTGACGACTTTTTGGAGGCTGCTTTTTCAAAAGCTTTGGAACTTGACCACGGAAGGCAGTATATTATTGCTTCCGTAAAAAGATATAACGGTCTAAACTTGAAATCAGAATTAATCTTTAATATGAGCGATGCCTTAAACCAGTGGCTTAATGAGCTGGAGAGTGAAATTCGGGCGTTAGACACCTTCTCTATACCAGCTGAAAGACTGGTATTCTATGCATATATCCTGGAAGCGTGCCGTATTTTGTCCCGTAACACCAATCTTAAATTTAATCAGGATCTTGAATATGAATTTAACCGAAGACATCAGGATTACTTGAATCATTCTATTAAAGCGCGAGACATGCTGGCCCGGGAATTGACCGAAAGAGGTTTAAGACTTTCGGGAGCGGATGCAAAACAAGCAGCTGCTTATATGGATTTTGGGGCGATAAGCGCAATAGTTGAAGGATGGGCTTCTCTTCAGGAAGACCGCAAACAGTCCATCAGCTATTTAAGTATTAACGGAATGTTAGCCGATTTCTGGAAAAATTTCGGAGAACATCTTGGAACGGGCGGAAGATTTAATTATGTGGTGAATAACCTTATTCCTCTTGCCCGGGAAAATCGTGATGCCCAATTATTCCTTCATCTCCTGCTTATACATGCCCAGCCGGAATACCGTACTAGATTACTGGAAGAAATTTTTACCCGTTTTGAAGGATTGCCAAATCCCTTAAACATTATAAATCGCGCTGATCTTGTAGCTTTATTGGGACCAAATTGTTTTCTGGCTTATGACGGAACCAGACTAGCAGCAGTACAGGCTGGTGATCCCATACCCGAAATCGCTTTTAACTTTCCTCTACCTTTTCATCCTGATATGAAGGTTTTGCTGGAAGCAGAGATCATCGGAGATTTGGATGATCATCCTCTCTTACCTACTCCGGTTCGGGCAGAAAGAGCTATCAGAAGAAATCTAAGAGCTGATACAGGAATTGGTGATTGGATAAGAGAAATAGATAAAACCGACACCACACTACAAATTCTTTATTATAGATCTCGATCTCTCCCGGCAAAAATTGAAGGTTTACGAGAACCGGCAAAGTTTGCCCTTTGGGATCAAAAACATCGGAAAGCAAGAAAAACAGATCAATCGTGGGTACAGTTTTATAAAGTCCCCGAGGAAAGCAAAAACGAAACAGATATGCGATGCACGGTAGTTTTCATGGATGGTATCAGTGGAGAATTTGACATCACCTGGGATGGTTTACGGGGAGTTACCAATAAGGATACAGCCATAATTACTCGTTTAAAGGAAGCATCCTCTCCTGAAGAAGACATCCTGGATAATCTGGAAAAAGCAGTTTATCTGCATCTTTACCGGGAAGTAATCGATCCACAAAAACTGGTGGATCATTTAATAGCCGAATGTTTTGCAAAAGACAGCGACACGATCTTAAAAGCAGAACACCAATATGATGTGGCGGATGGAGATGAATATCCTATCGAGGATCTATTGGCAAATTTAAGAAGGGAAATGGATCAACAAATGAAAGAAGGCGAGATGGTTATTGAGGGTCTCATATCAGGGGAGACTTATCTTGTGGTGGTACGAAAAGGAGAACCATGGAAAAAATGGCAGGAGGCAGTAACACCTGATAATGTTAGGCAGATAATGGAGGAAAAGAGAGTCTCTACACTTATGATCGTCAGGGATATATATCCTGACCGATATTTTGGAGATTTAAGTAAACACTTAGGTAAACACAGAAAACCGGCAAAAAGAGGCGGCAAAAAAGTTGAGGCGCAAAGAGTATTCTTACCGACCGGCTCTAAACCTTCTCCCAGAAGCTACCTTCGGGCAATCAGGGCAGATATCAGATTGTTATACGTTGTCTGTCTTGTCCGTCAGACCGATCCAGATATTCAAGAAATTAATGGAGTTAAAGCGGAAGAGGGATTCTTTGCTTATACAAGATATACGACTTTCAGGTCTGCCCACGAAACCGGCAGGGAACAGTCTGTCCAAGTCTTTCCCTAGCTTTTATCAAGGCTGTCGCTTATCCGGTAGAAACCGACTGCCTTTACTATCTCCACGACCGCGGCAAAAACATCCATTGCAGCGCAACCTACGAAGAACACCTGGAGAATATCGAGAAGTATTTGAAGTAAAAAATTGCTTTTTCGGCAACGATATGGTATTTTCACCTGATTATGACGCCCAGATACGAAACGTTAGACAGACCCCACAACGATGATTTTCCCAGTATAGTACTAAGACTAGGTCTGCCAAGCAGAGCAAACCAGAGATCCACTTTTGGTTTCCCGACAATTTCCGGATTGCCGGATCAGGAAGACAGACGGATAAGACAAGCCTGGTTTATGGGTAAGGGTACTCCGATAACAATCACTGATTATGGTTTAGTCCGAACCGAGAAACAACCGACTTTGAGAACTCTTGAACTCACTTTCGATGGGCTTGATATTTCGGTTTTAACACAAATAGCTAAACAAGCGGTAACTGAAAAAATAAAATTGATAAATTGTTTTTCTCTAAAACCACAAATAAAGGGCAGATTAAGAATCGGATTTGTAAATCAGGGTATTGTCGGCGCCCGGGTTGAACGATACAAAAAAGGGCATTATGTGGAAGAAAAAGATTTAACCGCTCTTTTTAACGACCCGGCTTATGATTTTGCTTCCAAAGAAACATTTTCCTTTTTAGTCAGCTTACTTCAGAGAATGCCGCCTAATGGCGAAGTTTATAATAGAAGACGAACTCAAGGACTGGGAATAGATCTATATCGTGATGATCCTTACCGTGGAGGAAGAAAAAAGAATAAAGGTAAGATAGGAGACCAAAGAAGAAGCGACGTAGCAGGTGATGAACGTCGAAATAATCCGGTATTAATGGAAAGACTGAAAAGAAGAAGGGAGAAAAAGAAAAAGGTAAAAAGAGGCCCCGCTTTCCAAATCACCACATAGAATACAAACGATCACTTGAATCAGTGGAGGTATTTTTTGACAACCCGGGAGATTTGTAATAGGCTTAATTTAATAGAAGTAAAGCAAAAATATTGTTTAATATAGGAATGGATCCTCCGGTCAAGCCGGAGGATGACATACTTAATATGTACTGCTCAAACTGCGGCTTACCGGTTGCAAAAGGAATAAATTTCTGCCCCAAATGCGGTAAAAATGTCAGGAAACTAAAACCTTCCGCTAAAATCTCTCTTCCTTCTCTTCATCTCCCCGGCTTTTTGTCCAGATATGGTATCTATCTTCTGACTCTCGCTGTCGTCCTTTTCACCCTCTACTTTGTTAAATCTTTTATCCTGGAAAAAAAGTACGAGAAAATCTCTTTTGGCAAAAAAACACCCCGGAAACATATCTTTTTCCCTCTCTTGAGGATATTGAAAGCAAGACTTTGGATGAAGCCAAAAAACATGCATTAACTTGGGCCAAAGACGCCCAGATCTACCGCTTCAATGTCTCTTTGGACCAGGACGATGTTCTCCCCTCTTATTACTACACTTTCTTTTCTCCGACTGATTCGGAGATGGAATTTAAGGTGAGCAAATCCGGCAATAAACCGCTTGAAACAAAAACCGGGAAAATATATGTCAAAAGAGAAAAAATCCCCCAATTTCCTTCCAAAATCACCAGCCTTGAGGCTTCCGATTTGAGCCTGAAAAACTGGGAAAAAATCAGAGGCAGTGAGGAAAAGATAAATAGTATCGCCCTTGACATCGAGGAAGAGGAAAATTATTGGGATGTCGAGTTAAAATCCACCGGGGCGGTGAAAAATATCAAAACCACCGATTGTAAAGTATATTTCGACAAAAAGACGGAATGCCTGCGCCGAAGACCCACCCCAACCACCAATCCAATAGAGGCCACTTCATCGGCGCAAGTACAACCGCAAAGTGTTTTTGAAACGGGCTTTACTTTTTTTAAAGATATTGAAACGGGAGAAGATTATCAGGAAGCAAAAAAAAGAGCCCTAGCTACTGACTCACGCGCCAAACTCTGCGCTTTTTATCTTTCTCTATATCGTACGCCCCAAGACCTGCCTTATTACTCTTTTATCTTCTGTCTTTCCCAAAAAGAGAAGCTCTTCGAAGCCGATTATCTTTCATACGGGAAAATAGACTATCATCCGGCGAAAAATACTGATAATTACCAAAAGGAAATTTCTCCATATCCCCCAAAAATCACCGCCCAGGAAGCGGCAATCAAATCTTACGAACAGTTTAAGAAAATAAAAGAGGACGGTTTCTCCCTTACCTCCCTCAGTCTCTCTCTGCGGGATAATTTCGATTACTGGTCAATCAACTTTTTCCTGAAAGATAAAGACGGCGTTTATAAAAACCAATACTGCAAACTTTTCTTTGACCAAAAAATGGAATGTGGCGAAATTAAATAAAAAAACCGTCCTGATTATCCTGGTTGTCCTTTTTATCCTTTTGGGGGGATGTTTTCTTCTCGACAAATCTACCAACGTTATTGGAGATAATTGGGAACTGAAATATTTCACCCCGGCCAAAGAAAAAGCTCTCCTTTGGTCGGCGCAAGCCGAAATCTGCACCCTTTTTCTTTCCTTTGATGATCCCGCACAACCGAATTATTTTACTTATGATTTTCAGTCTTCGGAGAAAAAAGAGATGTACGGCGTCAGCTGGAGCGAAAAAAAATCAGCCGAAGGGAGGGAGTTGCCCAAAGATTACTTATGTGACAAGCTGCCTCAATTTCCTCCGGCCGTCTCAGCAAAGAA
>JALHWS010000052.1 GCA_022866885.1 Candidatus Microgenomates bacterium
GGGATTGTAGCGCTTTCTACTTGTGACAAGATTGTTCCAGCCCAGTTAATGGCATTGAGTGCTATTAACCTTCCCTCCATAATGGTCACCGGTGGGTATATGTTGCCAGGACGTTTTAAAGATAAGACCATAACAGTGGATTATTTCACTGAGAAGTATCCTGACTGGAGAGATAAAAGGCTAAGCGAAGATGACTTTATGGAAATTGAAACTTGTTGCTGTCCTTCTGTTGGAGCCTGTTCTATGATGGGCACGGCTAATACTTTCTGCTGTCTTACAGAGGCATTGGGTATGTCATTACCTGATAATGCGGTAACGAGTGCTGTTGAATCAAAACTTTTCCGTATCGGAAGGGCTGCTGGAAGAAAGATAATGGAATTGCTGGAAAAGAATATAAGACCCCGGGATATTATGACCAAAGAAGCTATTGAAAATGCTTTGATGGTTCATTCAGCGATTGGTGGCTCGACGAATGCAGTCTTACATATGCCTGCCATAATAAATAAATTAGGGCTTGAGTTACCTTTAGATCATTGGAATGAAATAAGTAAAAAGGCTCCCCATTTAGTTTCAGTTACTACCGGTTCTAAATATACTATGCGAGATTTTGATTTTGCTGGCGGAATTCAGTCTTTAATGAAAGAAATGAGTTCTATACTTAATTTAGATGTCCTTACAGTAACAGGAACTTCTTTAAAGGAAAACCTTAAAAATGTCACAAATAAAAATCCCGATATGATACGTCCGATGCAGAATCCGGTGCATAAGGATGGATCAATAGCAATTTTAAAGGGTAATCTAGCTCCTTTTGGTGCCGTAGTAAAACAGACAGCGGTTCATCCCAACATGCTATCACATAGAGGGCCAGCAATTGTGTTCGATAGCGAAGAAGATGCAAAGGAGGCCTTATCAGCAAATTTAATAAAGAAGGGACATGTTGTTGTCATAAGATACGAAGGTCCCAAAGGAGGACCTGGAATGAGGGAAATGTTTACTTTTCAGGCTCAGGTTTCCGGACTTGGACTTGATGAGCATGTTGCTCTAGTAACTGACGGTAGATTCTCTGGTTTTACAAGAGGTCCAGCGATAGGTCATGCATCTCCGGAGGCGATAGAAGGAAGTCCTATGGCAATAGTACGGGATGGAGATATCATAGAATACGATATTCCCAACAAAACAATACATCTGTGCCTTTCCGATGAAGAAATTCAAAAGAGACTAAAATTATGGAAAAAACCAGAAAGTAAAATTAAGGAAGGGTTTCTGGCTGAATTCTATGCCAAAGTCGTATTGTCTGCTGATAAAGGAGCTATCTGGAAAGTCTAATACAAATAATTATTTATAAGAAAATGAGGTGGTTATATGAATAATGTTTTTTTGGTTACCGGAGGCAGTGGCTTAGTGGGAAGCAATGTAGCCTGGGTGAATCGGAGTGATTACGATGTTATCATAACTTGGAAAAATAATCCAGTTAACATGCAAGGCTGTCGTTCAGAAAAGCTAGATATTTTAAACAAAGATGAGTGCATTAAGATTATAAAAAAATATAAACCTGATTATGTAATTCATACTGCAGCCGCAAATTGGAGCTTTGATGAGTGTGAGCAGGATACAAGAGGCTTATCAAAAGACGGTATTTGTGGAGCTACCCAAAGTATTGTTGAGGCTTGCCATTTAGCGAATTCCAAACTTGTATTTTTTTCTACGGATTGGGTCTTTGATGGCACTAAGCCATTAGGTGAAAAGTACGATGAAGAAGATTTAGCAAAACCAATTTGTAAATATGGGCAATATAAATATGAAACTGAGAAATATATTCA
>JALHWS010000053.1 GCA_022866885.1 Candidatus Microgenomates bacterium
GACAAAAAAGAGCGCGTCAACGATGCGGTTGCCGCCACAAAGGCCGCTTTGGAAGAAGGTATCGTGCCGGGCGGCGGAGTGGCACTGGTTCGGGCCAGGAAGGCGCTTTTGAAATTTGAAGAATCGCTTGCCGATGCTGATGAGAAAATCGGGGCGGCCATTCTTTACCAGGCTTTGGGGGAGCCAATGCGCTGGATAGCCAAAAACGCCGGCGAGGATGACGGTTGGGTCTTAAAAACCGTTGAAAAAACCCTTGCAGAAGGTAAACAAACTGATTTTGGCTATAACGCGATGACCAAAAAGTTTGGTTCCATGCTCTCAGACGGTATTGTGGATCCGGCCAAAGTGACTAGGAGCGCCGTCCAGAATGCCGCTTCCATCGGGATGATGGTGTTGACAACCGAAGCATTGGTAACAGATCTCCCGGAAAAAACTCCGCCAGCTGGAGGAGCAGGTATGCCGCCGGGCGGTGGAATGGATTATTGAAGCGGGAGTTTTCATTGAAAAAAGGATATTCGGGTGGTATAGTTTGATTAATGAACAAGAAGGCGATCCTGATAGTCATTATCTTTATTGCCGGTTTGGCAATTGGCGGCTATAAACTTCTTAGCGTCAGGTCCCTGGCTAATTCCGGCATAAAAATTGCCTCTATTCCTTCGGCCAGTGTTTTCTTAAACGATAAACTGGTCGGCAAAACCCCTTTTGAGGAAAAATACCCGCCGGGAAAATATGTCGTTAAACTCATCCCTGAAGACACTTCGGCAAATTATTCTTCCTGGCAGGGAGAAGTCACCCTTAATCCTTCACTTTTGACATATCTTAAGCGGGAATTAGGTCCAAGCGAACTGCTTTCAGGCGGTGAAATCCTGACTTTAAGTAAAATTTCTTCGGCAACAGAGGCGCAAATTGATGTTTCTTCCCAGCCGGACGGAGCGAGAGTAATTTTTGACGGACAGGAAAAAGGGATGTCGCCGGTTCTTATCCGGGAAGTCTCACAGGGAGAACATGATGTTTCGGTTTCTTCTCCCGGGTTTGTCCCGCGGACCATCAGGGCGCAGGTGACTTTAGGTTACAAACTCAATGCCGCTTTTCAGTTGGCACTACTACCGAGCCAACCGGCGACCGATTCAGCGGATGTAACTACTACACCTACTCCGACTCCGAAAGAAAAAACTAGCGGGGAAAGTACGGAAGTGACGATCAAAGACACGCCAACCGGATTTCTGCGGGTCAGAAACGGCCCCGGCAGAAACTCATCCGAGGTCGCCCAGGTAAAACCGAAGGAAAAATATACGCTTTTGGATGAACAGAGCGGCTGGTATAAGATTGCCTATGAGGAAGGGAAAGAGGGTTGGATATCAAGTGCTTACGCTGAGAAAACCAATTAAGCGGACAATTCTTCCTTCTCATCCGGCAGTTTCCTGATCAGATTTACCCAAAAGATAAATCCCACAATAATGACCATGACCAATATGGTTACGAATACTTTCTGCTTCGAATTCAACATCAGGGCGAAGATGCCGAAAGCGGCGGTGATGAGCCAATAAAAAACGGCAATTTTTCTCTTGCCCCAACCCAACCGAAGTAAATGATGATGGAGGTGTTCACGGGTCGCCCGAACCGGTGATTTGCGGCTGACAATTCTTTTAAACAACATAAAGATGGCATCAGTCATCGGCATTGCCAGGACCAAAAGAGCAGTTCCCAGTTTGCTGAAAGCCAGAATGGAAAGGATAGCCAACAGAAATCCGGCCAGAGTTTTGCCTCCGTATCCGGGCATAATTTTTTGCGGATAATAATTCCATGGCAAAAAACCGAAGAAAGCGCCGGCCGTCAGAAAAGAAAGGACAAGAACCGGCAGCTGTTGCGGATCCAAAAGAGCATAGCGAAGTGATAAGAGTCCGATGGTTACTGCCGCAATCGAGACAAAGCCGGGCAATTGTCCGTCAACTCCTCCGGACCAGCCGATGATATTGGTTGTCCAGATGATCCAGATGAAAGCAAGAAGATTTCCTTGCCAAGGGGAAAGCGGGAGAATCCCGCCGAAAGGATTAGTGATATAAGGGATAGTAATGCCACAGGAGATAACGATAACAGCGGCCAGGCAGTTGGTAAAAAAACGAATATACGGAGAACGGTCTTTTCTGTCATCCCAAAGACCGACGCAGATCAAAATGACGCTGGCGATGAAAATGCCGATGATTTGTTTTACCTGGGGAAAAAGCAGAACCAGCGGCCAAAAGATCCCGATAAAAATTGCCAGGCCGCCGGCGCGCGGGATTATCCCTTGGTGCGTATGGGCGGGATGGGGACGGATTTTGGGATTATCCACCAGTTGGAAACGCAGGGCAATTTTTATCACGTGGGGAGTAATCATATAGGTGATGATTGCCGAAGTGGTGATTGACCAGAGAATTATAAATAGCATTTTAAGTGACCAGAAAAATAATTTTTAGACAGGCGATAAGAAACAAAAAAGAAACTACCGTGCCTGAAATAACCAGAAGGTAAGCGGCGGTTTTCCTGTTTTCGAAGATCCTGGCCGCCAGAAAAAAATTGAGGAAAAAAAAGATGATCGAAAAAAGAAAAGGGATGAAAATGCCGTAAGGGAAAGTAAGCTGCTCAAGCCCTCTCGGGAGAGAGTAAAAAAGCGGCAATTGCGGAGGGAGTTTATTCCATTTGAAGATGATGGTAATCAGGAAAACCGCGATAATCCCTAAAAAGATCCTGATTAATTTTTCCACCAGTTTATCTTTTGATAATATCAAGATTTTTTCTTTCATATTATCTGACGATAACCGTATCATAAGCGGCATTATCTTTTATAAGATAAGTTTTTGAAGGCGGAGGGGGAAAATCCGCTCTGGAAACAGCCGGAAAAACGACGTTGACGCCGATATAATCAGGAACGGTTATACTATTGGGATTATAAATAAATACTTTTTCCGGGAATTTATAATAAAAAGCGGACTCCAAAAAAGAAATCGGAGTTTGGGTATAGACGAAATTAGCCGCTTCGGCATTTTTGTTAATTTCAGAAAAAGCGGTCTTGAAATCGGTTTTACGGTGACTTGGGATCAGGGCGAAATCGGCAACGATGACTAAAAGAAGAAAAGCGCCGGCGGTAAAATTTCTCAATAATTTGTTTTTGATGCTCCAGATACCCAAAGAAATGCCGAAGATTTCAAAGACAGTGATAAAAATCAGATAACGGTTGACATAAATCGGCCGGCGAAGATATGAATAACCTAAAAACCCCGATAAGGTGAAAACAATTGGCGTCAAGAAAAGCAAAGCCTGTTTCTTGTTTTGCCGAAAACCCATCCATAAGAAAACGAGAATGATGACCGACAGCCAAAATGTCAAAGACCACCAGTCACCCGGTGTGCCTTCGAAGTTGGTAAAAAGATTACCCAAAACCGACTTAACAAGCTGCAGGTCAACCGGGAAGATCCAGGAATCTTTTGAACGGATAAATTGGTTTACGAGGATCGGTAGCCAGGGAAGGAAAAAAAGAAGCGGTTTGGCGGTGTTGATAACCAGCCTCCTGCGGTTTTGTTTTGTCAAAAAATAATAGATGATGAAAGATACGGGGATAAGGACAAAAAATGAGTGAGTATACAGTCCCAGGACAGACGTGATCAAATACCATTTCCACTCTTTTTTGTACCAGAAATACAGGGAACAGACGGTAAACAGGGCATAAAAAGAATACATGCGGATTTCAAA
>JALHWS010000054.1 GCA_022866885.1 Candidatus Microgenomates bacterium
ATCAAAACTTTAGCAGTCTTCCCCTCCACGTCAATCCCGATAATCCCGTCACTGTTTAGAAGATAAATCATTTTTCCGTGATTGGTAATCAGTTTGGCGTCCTTTACTGCTTCGCTTCCGGCTACGATCCCTGCCTGCTTGGTCTCGGTTGATAAACTGTAAACCGTTTTGTTTGTCATGTCCAAAATCGCTTTATCTCCCTTCCAACCGCTGATTTTCGCTCCCACCCCTCCCTGTTTCACCAGATTTAGGTCAAAAAATAGAGGAACAGCCGTCAGTTTATATATTTTATAAGCCACCACTTCCTCCTGGGAAACTTTATCCAACCATTCGTTAACTTGCTTAAATTCCGCTGATCCTTTGGGAAATTCTTTTAAAAGAGCGGACAAAGATAATTTTGCTTCCGCCAAAAGCGTCCGAGAGCGGACCGGATTCAAATCCACCAAATTTACCGCTTCTTCGTATTGCTGGGAAACCGAAGGTATAACTTCACCCAGTTTTTTTTGGTTTTTACTGCTTCTTTCATGATTGAGGTTGAAAAAAACGCTCAGGATCAAAAGCCCTACTAAGACCACGGAAATCGTAAGAAGGGTTTTTTTCGCTTTCAACTCTTTCGGATTTTCTGCCGTACCCGCTTCGCCGTTTAATATTAAATTCCTTCCTCTCCGAAATATCCTGCCCAGCTTGTGTTTGCCTTTTTCCTGCAATTTACTGACCAAATCAGACAATTGCTCCGGTTTTTTCTCTTTGACGGACAGAAGCAATATCGCACTGCCCCGCCCCTGTTGGTCTTCAAGAAAAGAAGAAGTGAAGGCCCCGAGCGCTTCTTCTGGATCGCCAATGCTTAAAATTTTCTCTTTCACTTCCGGAGTGATGACGCCGGATAATTTACCGGTATAAAAAAGCAACCGGTCGCCAATTTGCAGATGTCCGGAAACCGTTTCGTTACTTCCCAGTATCTGTCCTGCGACCTCGTTTCTTTTCAAGACTACTTTCGCCTCGCCGAAGGAGCCAAGATAAAAAACCTTACCGGATAAAAGACCAATAATGACGGTTTTGACATTATCTTTTCCTTTTGTTTCATCAAGAAGCGCTTTAACCGTTGTCAGATTGCGCTCCTGATAGTTGGTATATTTGGTCAAAAGGAGATCAAGGATTTCCCTTCCGGTTTGAGCCGCCGGAGCCACTTCACTTCCGACTACCTCCAAAAGAACAAACAGACCGTTTTCGGCAAAACAACTACCCCATTGGTTAAGATCTCCCGGAGTGGTAATTTTGGCAGTTTCTGTCAAAAATGCCATATTTTAGAAATAGACGACTGTCCAAAACAAGACAAACAGAGATGACAAAAGGTGAATGACAGACACCAGATAAACCGCCGAGGATATCTTTACCTCGACCATTTTCACCATCATTTGAGTCTGCCTGACAATTATTAATGAAAATAGAAGGTGTACTAAAATTAGGCAGATGAAAAGCACTTTTAAAATATAATATGAGCCTGAAGAAAACAACAGGTCATTGAATTCCATGTTCCTGCTCCTCCTTACCCATCAGTTGATTAATGATCCGCACCACCCGATCCGGATGCGGCACGTCGCTTAACTCAAACTGGATTTCTGTGGCGGCGGTTTGCACCGTCACTGTCCCGTAATCAAAAATCGCCCGTAAGAATCCGCCCGTTCTCATTGTCACGTCTTCCACTCTGGTAATCCTGGTCTCGGCAAATTTCTTGTTCAACAAATTGATAAAATCAATGTCAATTATTCTTTCATCGGTGACAATAAAGATATTGATATACCACATCAAAAATTTTACGAGGATATAGGTAAAGGTCAGTAAATACCAGCCTAAAACCAATAAAGTTACAAATGAAGACGGCAACTCCGAAGGAATAACATTGCTCATTGCGATAAGCGGGAAAAGAAAGATCGGAGTCAGCAAAAAAAGAAGACTCATCATGATCCAAAAAACATTGGTCACCCAGTGACGGCGAAGAAGCAGGATGATTGTTTCACCCGGTTCTTGGGTTTCGAAATGGACATCTTGAGGCAAAAAAAGGAAAGCGGATAACGCCCTGTTGGGATAGGTTTTTTGTGGAGCAGGCGTAGTTTTCGGCGAAACGAAAATATCAGGCATTTATTTCTTCTCTACATTATACAACGGGCCGACAATTTGGATATTGGCCGGCGCCCGCAGGTTAAAGAAATTCTTAAACTCCCCGCCGTCAAAACTGGCGCTGCCCCCGTCACCTGATAAATTTATTGAACTGGTTTTGCCCGATCCTTTATCCCAATCAACGGAAACGTCACCGATTCTGTTAAAAGGATTGCCTCCCCTGCTTTTCAATTCCTGCCTGACCCGATCGGGATTCCAGGTTTCTTCATTGTCGGGATTGGCTTTATCCGGCTGGGAAAGATGGTTTTGGGTAGAGGAATCTTTTTTGGCCAAAAGCAAAGTATTGACGATATCCGCCAATTCTTCTGCTTTCAACCAGGCGGATTTAGCGTATTCACTGCGAAATCCCTGGGCGGCGTAAAAACAGGGTGATTCCCGGTCATAAGCCCGGCCGAAAAGATCGGAAAAATTACTGACATCGCCGGTCGTATCTCTCATCCGGCGCGTCCAGGAACGGTCACTACCCCAGACATCGCCGGAAGTGAAAGTGTAACCGCCAAATGTTGACGCATACCACGCCTTTACAACTTCGCTGCCTGAAACCATCACTTCGCCTTCTGTTTCTTTTACTGCTTTTGCCCATTCTCCGCTTTTTGGATCCGGTTTAAAAACCTGACAGGCCTGGGTGGTACAAATTTCGCTCGCACCATTGTTAGTATAGGCTAAAGCATAAGACCGGGCCGCGACCGCTTGAGCTTTTAATGCTTCCAGCGGCCAACTTTCCGGCATTTCATAAATTCTTAAGACATAATCTTCCAGGCTTTTCTCTCCATAACCCTGAACTTTAATTTTCATATTGGGATCTTTCTTTTGGAAAGAAATATTATTAAAATAGGCCTGTAAAATATCCTTGTAATTTTGTCCTGTTTTGGCCCTACCGTAAGCCCCATATTGATTCATACCCACCCGGTGCGGAATGCCGAAAGTGAAAAAGGCAAAGGCCGGCCGGAAAGGCGGATCAAGCTTGCGGTCATCGGTGCAGTACAAGGGTCCTGCGCCTAAGCTGGTCGGCAAATTTAAGCTGGCAAGTTTTTGCGCCAGAATCTCCTGTTGCCGGGCGGAGAGTGAGGCAATTTGCGTTGAAACGGCCGCCTGGTATTTTTTAGCCCCGCTTATTTCTTTATTCAAAAAAGCCGCCTGAACATCCGTCTCTTCTTTGATTTTCGCCAAACGTGATTTCTCGTTCTCCAGATCTTTTTTCTTCTGTTCTAAATCTTTGACGTACAAAACCAGCTTCACAATCGTATCCCGATCACTTGAGATAATGGCCTTCTGATAACCGAAAAGTTTCAGCGAATTATTCAAATTATTGTTCAGAAGAAAAAGGACTCCGGAGGCGGTAAATTGAGTGGAAGCCTTATAGATTTTTTTGACTTTTTCTCCCAAAAGTTCTTCAGCCAGAATAAGCAGTTTTTCGCCTTCTTTCACCTGTTGTTCTTTTTGTGCGACGTCTTTTTCAATTATCTCAATTTTGCTTCTGATTTCAGCCAAATTCTTTTCCAGTTTGGATAAGTTCTGCTCCAAAGGAGTGGTGGCGGCGATCGAAAGTTGCAGGGCATGTTTGAGATCAGACAGTTTTTTCTCAACGTCTTCCAGTTCACCAGCGCGAACGACAGAAGTGGAAGCAAGTAGAAAGTAGCAAGTAGAAAGTAAGAGAAATGCAAACAGTAATATTTTTTTCATTGTTATTTGTATTTTTTATTATACCTTAATTTTTGATCTTTGCTCGCCTCGCTTCGCGG
>JALHWS010000055.1 GCA_022866885.1 Candidatus Microgenomates bacterium
AGCCTATGCAAAGCTTTTAATTCCTCTGGAGGAAATTCACCAGCTCGCTCAGGATCAAGTAATCTATCTATTACCGGTTTGGACAGCGGGATTATATCCTGATATTTTTTTAAAGTTGTAATAATAACCTCCTTATTACGCCTAAATTGCTCCAGGGTTCCAAAATCAGTCGATCCGATCAAATATACAATCCTCCGGTATTGTTCTGCAGCCGATTTTTCCTCCGGTTTATTATACGAAATATCATGATAGGTTTTACTTGCCAGGGCAAAAGTGTCCCCTAAATAATTTGCCGCATCCGGTAACTTATCTTCTTGAATAATTTTATGTAATAAATTAGCTACTCTCTCTGTTCCTGACAGAACAAGACGAGGGTCCTTATTTGACATTCTTTCCAAGAATTCAAGAATGCCTCCTGGAAAGGCCTGGAATAAAGGTACTATATTCCTCATCAAGTCCTTATCCCATAAATCCGGAGAATCTAATAATTTTAATATATTCCCCCTAAACTCGTCTAAAACTTCAAAAAAATATTCAACCCTCTTGGGAGAAGAAATTAATTTGTATTCTAATGTAGGATCCATCAGTCTATCCCTTAGTACTGTTGGTTTCGCAGGTGGAACATGTCCTCTATCATCGGTTAGTTTTGGATGTGTATATACATCTGGAGGTTTATATTTATAAAGACCTGGTACTTTGGGAATTCTACCATCGAACATTGCTTTGATTTTTTGACTTGGACGTAATGTTGTTGGTGTCGGTATTTCGCCAGGTGGCATCGTAACTCTTATCTTACTATGCCTCCACTCTCCCCTGCAACCACAATTTGAATGTTTTTGATCAGATCATTACTTTATATTCTTCCGGGTCCAGATACAAATCTATCGCCTCTTTGATTCTATTCCGTACTTTTTCCAGCGTCTTGGCTTGGGTATGACAACCGGGTAACTCAGGCACTGAAGCAATATAATATCCATCTTCATCCTGTTCTAAAATAATTTTAAATTGTAAATAATGATTAGGTTTTGACATATATTGAACTATAGCATATTAACTCTATACTGAATACCGATCGATTGTCGATGTTTGCGAACTGACATTTTATCTGAAAAAAGCTATAATAGGCAGGGATTGGAGAGGTCGCCTAGTACTGTATTTCGTTAATTTCGCGGCATTATCAGTGTTATGATAGATTGGTACAAAGGTTCAAAGAAAAAACTTTATTCCGGAATATTCACGAAATACAGTACTAGTGGTTTATGGCGGTAGTCTTGTTCGTTTGAATAGTAACTCGAATTAATCCCGCTCTGCGGGAAAAACTGGAGGGTTCGCCTAATGGTATGGCACTAGTCTTGAAAACTAGCGGGAGAAATCCCTTGCAGGTTCGAATCCTGTACCCTCCGCAGCGTAATAAATCGCTTCGCGATTTACACGCTGCTGGAACGTTGAAATTTATGAAATAAATTTCTTACGTTCCGCAACTTTCTACATCTTCTCCACCGTTTCGATCCCGAGGATAAAAAGACCTCTTTTGATAAGGCTAGCCGTGGTTTGAGTCAGAGCTAAACGGAAATCAGATTTTAATATCGTGTGTTTCTGGTAGAAAAGGCTGTAGCATTGCGCCAGCTCAAAAAGATAAGCGCAGAGAAGGTGCGGCGAGAAAGTGGCCGCTGCCTCGGAAACGACTTCCGGGAAGCGGTAAAAGAGACGAAGAAGTGATAGTTCTTCGGGATTATATTTCATTGTTTCATTGTTAAATTGCCTGCCCTGAGCGGAGTCGAAGGGTTTCATTGTTTCATTTATCTTTGATTTTCTTAAGACGCTCTTGCACCGTGCGTATGTATACATGAGGTATGGACCGCTGTCGCCTTCGAAGGAGACTGACTTGCCGAAATCGAAAACGATGTCGTTGCCGATGTTGTTTTTGAGAAGGGCGTATCTTACCGCCCCCAAGGCTACTTTTTCGGCGATTTCTCCGCTGTTTTTCACATTTTCCGCTTTCCTGTCTGTTTTTTCGATAATCTCCAAAACTCTCTTTTTAGCCTCACCCAAAAGCCACTCGAAGGTGATGACGTTACCTGAACGCGAAGACATCTTGCCTTCAGGTAGCCTAACCATACCGTGGGCGATATGATAGGCTTTCTCCCCCAGTTCCGGCTCAATCTTTTTCATGGCCGCCTTCACCACTTTGTAGTACTCGTCTATTTCTTTGCCGAAGACATTGATGGATAGGTCATATTGGAAATCCTTATATTTAGCCATGGCCAAACCTAAGTCTTTCGCCTCATAGGTAGGCAGACCAAGTTTATTCACAAACACTCTGGTGTGGAGGCCGTCTCTCTCGCCCCGGTAGATGATTCCGCCTTCGCTTTTCTCCAGAACGCCCATCTTCAAACCCTTTTCCACCAGCTTCATCCCGTATTCACCCACCCACGACTCCGGATAATAGCCGTCGAACTTCGTCCCCAGCCTTTTGTAGATCGTCTCAAAATACTCCAGGCTCCACTTCAAACCTGCCCCGTAGACCTCCCTTACCTCCTCCAGACGGCCTTCTTTACCCTGAACATACTGTCTATAGTCAATGATCGGCTGCCAGCCTTTATCCTTCTTCAGGATCTCCTGCGCCGCCACATATATAAGGGAATTGATAGCCTTGATTTAAAACCAACTATTAAGTTGAAGGATAATGCTAATTTTCCAGAGAATACTTTAAAAACTGAACATACATTTGAACGCCCATCAGAATTTTATGTATATA
>JALHWS010000056.1 GCA_022866885.1 Candidatus Microgenomates bacterium
TCCTTATTTTTTTTCTTACTGTCTGCCAAACACAAATCAAGCAGTTTTCCGGTCAGTCTCAAGGCTTTGGCTTCGAGAACGAACGGCCTATCCGGCCGCTGCTGTAAAACTTTCAAAACGTCCTGCGCTTCCAGTGCCGGTCCGACGCCATGTCCGGCCGGTTCAAGAGTCTGGTTGATGTCCACGGTTACTTTCACCTTGAATTTTTTGGCCAAAAACTTGAATTTTTCGGCGATGATTTCGGCGTCTTTGAAATGTTTAATCTTAAGAGTTGTTCCCACCGGCAGGTCCAAAACCAGATGGGTAGCCCCGGATGCAATTTTTTTAGCCATGATGGAAACAATCACTTTGTCAAAAGACTCAAAAGCGAGCGGTTCTTCAACCTGGATGATGACGTCATCAGCCGGAGCCAGTCCCAGATGACCGCCCCAGACGATGCAGCCGCCGATTTTTTCTACCATTTGCTGGATCCTTGCCGGGGTGAAAGTGACCGGGGCCAAAACTTCCATCGTGTCGGCCGTGCCGGCCGGGGTGGTGATTGCCCGGGAAGAATTTTTAGGAATTTTAAAACCGGCAGCAGCCACAATCGGCACTAAAATCATGGTTGTCCGGGTGCCGGCCAGGCCGCCGGTTGAGTGTTTATCAGCCACAATGCCATTGAAATGCAGTTTACTGCCGGTTTCGGCCATGGATTTGGTCAGATAGTAAAGTTCGTTACTGTTAAATCCTTCTTTGAAGCCGGCGGCAACAAAATAAGTTGTCAGTATCGGACCCAACCTTTGGTGTGCCACTTCATCCATCAGGGAAAAAATCTCCTGGTAATTGAGCTTTTTCCCTAAAAGTTTTTTCTTGATCGCCGCCAGCGCTTGCGGCGAATGGGTAATTTTCGCAGGATCCTTTTTCTCCATAGATACATTGTATATGGATTATTAAAGATTAGCCAGTTTTCCCTTCACCACCAGCCGTTTGAGGTAGGTGCCCGGTGGGACGCAGGTGATGAGAGTGATATATGAGTCATCGCTGTTTTGCTCCAAAACGCTCAACGCATCCGGGGTGACGACTTTCATGTCGAATACCCGATAGCGGTAGGTGATACTGTCTACCGTGGTAAATATTTCGTCACCTTTTTTCAGCTCCTGAAGTTTAGTAAAAATTGTTTTGTAGTCTTTCGGGTTATAAATGAGGGGAATAGTGGAGTGTCCGAAAATAACCGGATGGCCGGTCTTTCCGGGAAGCGGTCCGGTATAATGGATCAAATTTTTGGTCAGGTCTTCGCCGCCAACTTTCACCTGCGCCTGTTCGATATTTAATTTGGGGATAGAAAGGGTATAGACGGAATTGGAATTTGTGAGAGGCAGTTTGACGACATTGGCCGCCTTTGGAAACCAGACGCTGGCTTTGGTGTAATCAGTGGTGGTAAGGCCCAAAATCTGGGACAGTTCCAAACTGACTACCTGTTTAAGATTATCTTCCGGGACCGGTTGGATTAAACTGCCAAATTGCGGGGCGTAAATAATTTCAAAAGAGAGGATCGGGTAAAGGACCCAACCAAGAATTACCAAACCACTGAAAATCGCGCCAAAAGAAAACAATCTCCGGAAATGTTTAGGCGATCGGTGGTGTCTGGTTTTGGTATATGAATACAGGGTCATAAGTACACTTTTTTGTTAGTTTCAACGCGTGACGATATTGACGGTAAGGTTTTGATAGTTTAGAGGAGTTTGTTTACTCAAAAAGGGCAAGCTCATCTCCTGGGTCAGGCGGAAACCGGCCACACGGTCAACGGTTTTCAGATAATCTTCGATCTGCCGGTAATTTTTCCCGGTCAATTTGTCTTTAAGACTGGCCGTATCCATGATGGGGATGAAATAGGCGGTCAGAGTCGCCTTGGCAGTCAGATTATTTTTCTTGTCCGTTTTCACTTCGTCTATCCGGATGCCGGTACGGCTCTTATCGGAGGAAAAACCGGCGGGCGGCTGAATCAAACTGTTATTAGCCAAAGAAAGGAGGTTTTCTTCGGCAAGAGAATAGGCGCTTAGGGAAAGAGTCAGTGAAAGGGAGATGTCTTTGGTTTCACTGCCGGTTTCCGGAGTAAATTTTTTACTTTTAACCTTCTTTTCGATTGAGGCGTCAAGCATGATTTCACCCGGAGCAAGTTTTTGGGTTAGTTGCTGCCTGATTTTGCCGGTCAGTTCTTCGGTGAGAAGGTTTTCCAGTTTTTGTTGGTCTTCTTTGGAGACGGCGGAAACTTCCCGGCTGGTGCCGCCGGAAAAATTTTGGCTGTTTTTTGCCATATATGATGTTTCCGGAAAATCGGCAAAAGTAAAAAGGCTGCCTGAAGTCAGATTGCTTTCGGGTCCGATTGCTTCAGCGCTGATTTTAACATTGCCTTTTCCGAAAGAAATGCCTTCACCGGTATCCGAAGCGGAAGCGATTCTTATTTCTTCGTCAAAAAGAAATTTCAAACTGCCGTTTTTGATGACGGTGTCTTTAGGGAAAGTCTTGGCAGCGAGCGTTTTGTTATAAACAGTTACTTCGCCTTTGGCCCTGTCACCGACTTTTGCTTTGCCGCTGACCGGGACAGTTTTACTGCCGGTGACTTCTTCATTTATCTCCTTTACAGCCAGCATATTTTTGCCCGGATCCGCTTCCGTTGATTTGGTGGTGAAGGCAACATCGATTTTCTGGGTAGCCACCTGCGGATAGACGATGACAGAAAGAGTTGCTTTGGGGTAGAACCAGACCAGGGAAAAAATTGCCGCGATTACTATTACACCTAAAACCAGAAGAGGAACAAGATTGGTCAAAAACGACGTCAAAGGAGAAGAGGAAAACGAAAACGAAGGCAGTTTGATTTTGGAAAAAAAACGGGAGATAAAAGATTCCTGTTGAGCAAGGGTTTCTTCTTTGATAAAGACCGGTTCGGTAGGGTTTGTCAAATTGGCAACTTCCTCGAAAGATCTTTCCGCAATATCCGCATCTTTGACAAAACCGAAGGCAGGACCGCTTTCCGCTTTTACTTCTTCCTGTTTGCCAAAATCAATTTGTTTCATGAATGAGGTTCCGGCCGCCTGGACCATGGCAGTGACAATGGCAAGCGGCGGCAGGATCTCGATTTTCGGCATATGTAAAAAAGAGGCATGTTTGTGCCAGGGGAAACGGAGAAGTTCCTCCCTGATTTCTTCAAGCTTTTCCGGTCCGTCGAAAAGAAGGATCCGGGAAGGGAAAATATCGGATTTAAACTCAGGCAGGACTTTGCCGAAATCATCCAAGATAGCGCTTGTCCGGGGTATAGTGACGTATTGTTGGTTGTTGCCGACTCGGATTAGAGAAAAAGTGAGGTGTTTCTTCTCCACTGCTACCAAAAGCAAAGTCGGCGGCGCTCCTTCTTCCTTTTCCAGATAATATGAGATGGCGCTTGGATAATCGATAAAGCCGTGGGGTTTGAGGTTGAGGGTTTTGGCAATTTTTTTCAGTCGGTTCAGATATTCCGCTTTGACATTGTCGCCTTCAAGGTAAATCTGCGGCAGGGCGAAAATGGTTTTTTCAACTAAAAAATCAGGCGGCAATTTTTCTTCGGCGGTAGAGATGGCGATATCGATGGCTTCGATTTCGTCGATATCATCGCCAAAGTCGCTTTCACCGGTACCCAATATCGTGATTTCGTCTGCTAAAACTTTACAGGCGGCGGCACGGACGTGGTATTCTTCAACACCCAGCGTCAGAAAATATTCCTTTGGTTCTTTTTTTGGTAGAATTTGGGTCAGTAAGGACATTACAGTCAGCTCGTGAGGCTTGCATAGATCCTTCTGTTTTCTGTTCCGGCCGCCTCCTCTTTTATTATCTTAAAGCTTCCCAGCCGTCCTGTAAAGTCGGCGTGGGGGCCGCCGCAAACTTCTTTGGAAAAACCTTGGATGGTATAGACTTTCACTTTTTCCGGATAATGGGCTCCGGGGACGGTTGAAGCGCCTGATTTTATGGCCTCGTTAAGAGTCATAATCTCCATGGTGACCGGCAGGTTCTCTTTAATTTTTTGGTTGACCAGCGCTTCCACTTTTTGGAGTTTCTCCGGCGTCAGTTTTTGCGGATAAGAAAAATCAAAGCGAAGTCGCTCGGCGGTGATATGGCTGCCTTTTTGCCGGACGGCATAGTTTAAAATATTTTTCAAAGCCTGTTGCAGGAGGTGAGTGGCGGTATGGAGGGCGGTGGTTTTTTCCGAGTGATCCGCAAGGCCGCCTTTGAAGACCCCTTTGGCGGTTGTTCTGGATAATTCCTGGTGTTTGCGAAACTCCGCTTCGAACTGTTGGCGGTCAATTTGTTGGCCTTTTTGGGCAAATAATTCTGCCGTAATTTCCAAGGGAAAGCCGAAGGTTTGGTATAAATCAAAAGCAATTTTTCCACTGATTTGGGAAATTTTCTGGACTTCTTTCAAACCCTTATCAAGACTTTTGGTGAATTTCAGAAGTTCCGGCCCGATTATCTTTTCGATAGCTTGAGAATTGACTTTGTCGAAATAGGTTGTGCCTTTATAAGCATGTAAAACACTTTCCACTATCGGTTGGAATTGCTCCATGTCCGGAGAGGTATTTGTCAGAAAGCGCAGTTTGACAGTAGCGCGGCGGAGCAGTCGTCGCAGTACATATCCCTGCTGTTTGTTGCCCGGTTCCAGTCCTTCTGCCGCCATGAAAGTGGCCGCTTTCAGATGATCGGCAATGATCCGGATCGCCGGTTTATTCGACTCGTTGCTATATTCTTTACCGGTGACTTTTTCGATGGTAGCGATAATTTCGGAAAATAAATCGGTTTGGAAAATATCGGGATTGTCATTAGTGGCCGCCGCCATTCTTTCCAGCCCGCCGCCGAAATCGACATTTTTTTGCGGCAGTTCTTTAAGCATTCCATCTGGCATTTTCTGGTACTGCATGAAGACAGAATTAGCAATTTCCATGAACCGTCCACCACCACAGTTGGGGTGGCATTTTTCTTTGGCATAAATTGAGCGTTCGTGAAGGTGTAACTTTTCACCAAAGTCAAAAAAAACTTCACTGTCCGGCCCGCCCGGCTCACCGGGAGGCATTTTCTCCGGCTCTCCTGATCTACTCCACCAGTTTTTTTGGGCCGGGTAGGCAAAAATCCGCTCTCCTTCCAAAGCTCTGATACCGGCACCGGCAAAGATTTCTTTCCAGATTTCGATTGATACGGTGTCCTTCGGGACAGACGGATTGCCTTCAAAAACCGTCACGTAAAGCCTTTTGGGATCAAGTTTGAGTTCTTCGGTTAAAAATTTAAAATTCCACGGCAGCTGTTCTTTTTTGAAATAATCGCCGAGCGACCAGTTGCCGAGCATCTCAAAAAAAGTGGTGTGACTATTGTCTCCGACCTCTTCGATATCTTGTGATCGAAAGCATTTTTGACTATCGACCAGACGAGTTCCAAGGGGGTGTTTTTCACCTAAAAGATTGGTGATAAGAGGTTGCATCCCTGAACTGGTAAAAAGTGATGATGGGTCGTTTTCTGGAATGAGAGAAGCAGAAGGGATCTCCTGGTGATTTCTGGGAGAGGCAGTGAAAAAAGAAATAAATTTTTTCCGAATTTCGTTTGCAATCATAATAAACTTTGGCTTATCTTATTATATAGTAGGTTGCGTGTCAAAGTGTTTATATTTTAAACAAATGGATGATTATAAAGCATTGTATCTTTCAGGGCGAAAGAAATTTGTCATCAAACAAAAAGGGTACAATGTCTTTCCGGGAGAGGTTGAA
>JALHWS010000057.1 GCA_022866885.1 Candidatus Microgenomates bacterium
AGAGACAGAAGCGGGATTCCGGAGAGTATTTCAGTAACCATTGCTTGCGAGTTGCCACCACTTTAGCTGAAATGAAACTGGACGCGGATACGGTTGCCGCCGGTATCATCCATGATGTCTTGGAAAATGCCGTAGAACAGGGCTTTCAGATCACAGCGAAAGATATTAGTGAGCAATTCGGTGAGACTGTCCAAACTTTGGCTTTAGGCACCCAAAACAGTGAGTGGGATTTTACGATAGAAGATGAAGAAGTTCCAGGGTACAAACAGATGAGTGAAGCTGAATTAACACTAGCGAAAGATGCAATGTATGATGAACGGACGCAACAAAAAATTCTCCACCAACTTAGCGGGGAGAAAGGGACTGATCCTAGGGTAATCCTTATTAAGCTGGCTGACCGTTTAGATAATACTAGGACGATCAAAACAATGAAGGGAACTATTTTTGAGAGCGCAGATGAAAGACAAAAAAGAAAAGCGGATGATACACTTAAGGCTTTTTCTATTTATGCCAAGATTACAGGAGAAATCGCAACCAGGAACGAATTGGCCGATTTGGCTTTTGAGGTGGTGGAAAATGATCGTTTCATGCAGATCTGGCAAGCTATGCAATATGTATTAAATCACGAAATAAATGTAGATTGGCAATCTCCCAGTCGTTATGAACGAGTATTGGCAGCATTAAGTCAAATATATAATCCGGAAAGAATTACTGAAGAGATGAGGCAGATAATTCCGCTGGAAAGAATAGGGATGACAAAAGAAGCATTAACTGTTTATTTGCCGGGACTTTATGGAATGCACCAGACTTGGAAAAGGAAAAAAGAAAAAACAACATTTACCCCTTTTGATTTATACGCCAAAATGGCTATCCGGATACCGGATGAGCAAAGAGGTAAACAATCAATGGCAGATTATTGCCAAAGCATAATCGAATCGTTTGGTGAGAATGGCTGGGAGGACGTGTCGGCAGAATATAATAAAAAAGAAAACAGCAAACCGGTAGATGGAGCTCTGATATTTATTAGACAAAAAACAACAGGCAGATTATTGCGGGTTTTTATCATCCATGAAAGCGTTTGGAAACGGGAAAGAGCGCGGATTGCCGATCTTTATCGAACCGATGCGGATGAAGTAAGCAAACAAAATGCTCAGGCGAAACTGGATGATCTTAAGGAAAGATATCTTGCATTAATAACCGAAAATGGTGGTAGTAGAGATTCCGCAAGAGTTTTGCAACAAATTGGAGAATAAAAAGATTATATTTTCGCAATAATACTAGTTTCTCCCCGGAAAAAACTCTAGTTGTTTCTCAAGATATTTTTTTGAGGAATAATCTTTATATATTACGGCAGGATCCGGAAGCGCAGTTGTTTCTTGATTTCCACCAGAATAAAAGGAAAGATGGCGGCCAGGACGATGATCAGCCATTGGTTGGTATCAAGGGCAACGGTTTTGAAAACCAGCCGGCCGAAACTGGAGTGGATAACCAGGATTTGTAAAATAATGGAAAAGAAGACGGTGGCCACCAGGATTTTATTGGTAAAAACGCCAACGGTAAAAAGCGATTTTCTGGTACTGCGGTTGTTGAAAGCGTGGACCAGTTGTGCCAGGGAGAGCGAGGCAAAAGTGATCGTTTGGGCGATTTGGTAATTCCATTTGTTAAGCGTTACTAAATAAATAATAAAGACGGTCAGCCCGATCATACTTCCCTCAATCAGCATATACATCCAGCGTTTACGATGAAGAAGCGGTGTAGAAAGATCCCTTGGCGGTTTTCGCATAATATCCTTTTCCGGCGGATCAACTCCCAAAGCGAGAGCCGGCGGGCCGTCGGTAATAAGGTTGATCCAAAGGATTTGGATGGGAAGAAGCGGGGGCGGAAGGCCGAAGATGACGGCTGAGGCGACGACGATCACTTCCGAAAGGTTGCAGGAGATGAGGTAGCGGATGAATTTCACCAGATTGGCAAAAATCACCCGGCCTTCCCGGACTGCGTCGATGATGGTGGCGTAATTATCGTCGGTGATGACGATGTCAGCCACTTCCCGCGTGACATCAGTGCCGGTTTGCCCCATAGCCACCCCGATATTGGCCGCCTGCAAAGCGGCCGCATCATTGACTCCGTCACCGGTGACGGCGACAGGGGTATTAGGCAGGCTTTTGATTGCCTGGACGATTTTCAACTTGCCCAAAGGCGAGATCCGGGCAAAGACATTAACCCCGTTTTTGATTTCCCGGGCCAGTTCTTTGATGGTCATTTCCTGGACTTCGTTTTCCGTGAGAACTGTTTCATTTTTCTCCACGATCCCGGCTTCCCTGGCAATGGAAAGCGCAGTCACTTTGTGGTCGCCGGTGATCATGATGGTGCGGATGCCGGCTAATTTAGCTTGAGATAAAGCTTCTTTGACTTCCGGCCGCAGCGGATCCTGCATGCCGAAAAGACCCAGATATGTCATCTCTTTTTCTTCAAGTTTGTCTTTTTCGAGCAGGTTTTTTACTTCGGTTATCGTTAATTTTTTTTGAGCTACCGCAAGACTACGAAGACCCTTTTGGGCCAGTTGTTGGGTTGTTTCCAAGATAGCTTTTTGTTGGGAAGAGGTAATTTTACATCTTTTGAGTATTTCTTCAGGTGCGCCTTTACTATAAAGAAAATGGTCGGAAGTGGCATTGATCTGGACGGCAACACTCATCATTTTTCGCTCGGCCGAAAAGGGGACTTCAAAAAGCCGCGGTTCGGCCGAATTTATTTCCTTGTCGTTCAGTCCGGCTCTTTGGCTGGCCACCACTAAAGCGCCTTCGGTGGTATCTCCGATAATCTGGTTGTGATTGACCTTGGCATTGCTGGCTAAAACTCCGATTCGAAGAAGAGATATTAACGCCGGATTTTTTTCCGGATCGGTGATTTTTTTGTTTTTATCAAAAAACGAACCTTGCGGCAGATATCCTTCACCTTCGACAAAAAACTCCTCGCTATTTGGAAGGATGATATTGGTAACATTGATTTTGTTTTGAGTCAGCGTCCCGGTTTTATCGGTAGCGATGATTTTTACCGCCCCAAGCGTTTCTCCGGCCATCAGCTTTTTGACAATTGTTTTCTTGTCTGCCAGTCTTTTGACGCCCAAAGATAAAACAATGGTGACGATGGCCGGCAGGCCTTCCGGAATAGCCGCCACCGCTAAAGCTATCGAAGTAAGCAGATTTTCGACAAAAGGAACATTTTTCAGGATATTGATCAAAAACATAAAAAGGACGATGACGCCGATGATTTTCGTCAGAAAAGTTCCGACTTTTTCAAGTTCAACCGTTAGTAATGTCTTGGGAGGGATCGTTTCTTGCAAAGAAGAGGCAATTTTACCCATTTCCGTACTTTGTCCGGTAGCCACCACCACCGCTTTTCCCCGGCCGGCTACCACTACCGTATCTTTGTAAACCATATTAACCCTGTCTGCCAGAGGGACCTCTTTTGGGGTAATCGCCTGCCAGTTTTTGGTCGCCGGATGCGATTCGCCGGTTAAAATACTTTCGTCTACCCGAAGAGAATATGATTCGCAGAGTCGGACATCGGCAGGGGAAAGGCTGCCTTCTTCCAAAATGACGATATCACCGGGTACCACTTCGGCATTGGGAATTTTTTCCAGACTGCCGTCTCTTTCAACCAACGCGTAAAGAATATCTTTTTCTTTCAAAGATTCTAGCGTTTTTTCCGCCTGGATTTCCTGTACAAATCCGATGATTGAATTGATAAGGACGATGGAAGCGATGGCAATGGCGTCGATCCACTCGCCAAGAAGGTATGAGACGAGGGTGGCAGCCAGAAGGACCAGGATCAGGAAATCCTTGAATTGCTCGACGAATTTGAAAAAAATCGGCGGTTTCTTTTTGATTGGAAGGGTGTTGGAACCGTATTTTAAAAGACGTTTTTGGGCTTCTTTGGCTGAAAGGCCGAGAGTTTCGTCAGTTTCTAGAGTTTTAAGAACTGTTTTGACAGACTGAGTGTAGTATGACATAAATTTCTAATGATTAATTCCTAATTTCTAATGGATGTCTTAGAGCCTGTTTGAAAAGTCATTAGTCAACGTCATTGCGAGGCTAAAAGCCGAAGCAATCCCGTTGGGCAAACTGGTATCCTACGGGATCGCCACGCTCGTTCCTCGCTCGCGATGACATATAACCATAAGTTTCCAAACAAGTTCTTAATGATTTAATGTTTAAAACATTTAGATATTAAAAATTGAAAATTAAAAATTCCTAGATTATCCCTCCCGTTTTTACCGGAATCAGAAACGACAGGATGAGATTGACGATTGGAGAGATAATCCTGGCAATCGGAGCGGTGCCGTAGAAAGGGAAGATAAGGAAAAGAAGGATAATCATTCCGTATCTTTCCAGTTCCATCCAGTCACGGTAGAGTTTTTGCGGCAGCAGTCCGGCAACGACTTTGAAACCGTCCAGAGGATGAACCGGCAGGAGGTTGAAAACGGCCAGGATGACGTTGAAATAAATAAAGGTTTTTAATATTTCCGTAAGAAATAGGTTTAAACCAAGCAAAGGAAGGTTGGCGATCATTTGAAGGACCAAGCTGGAAGTGAAGGCCATCAGAAGATTGGAGAAGGCGCCGGCAAAAGAGATGATGGCAGCATCTTTTTTGGGATTTCGGAGGTTAAAAGGGTCAAAAGGGACCGGTTTACCCCAGCCGAAGCCGATAAAAAGAAGAAGAAGGAGGCCGATAGGGTCAAGGTGAGCCAGGGGATTGAGAGTCAGCCTACCCATAAGTCTGGGAGTCGGGTCGCCAAGGCTGTCTGCCGCAAAGGCATGGGAAAACTCATGGATGGAAATAGCCATGATCAGGAGGCCGGCAACGGCCAAAAATTCCATTGGATTGACGAAAAGAAGATCAAGCATCTTGTGAAAAAGGCTGATTTCTGATATAGTATAGCAGGTTAAATCCAAAATCCAAAGCTCAAATATCTAAATATGTCTTATAAATGTGATTATTGTAAAAAAGGTCGTGGTTACGGGCACATGGTTTCCCATGCCAAAAACCGCTTGAGAAGGTTTTTTCTTCCCAATCTGCAGAAACTGAAAGTCCTTCGTAGCGGAATTTCCGTTCAGGTGAGGTTTTGTACCCGCTGTATCAAAAAACTAAAAAGAGACGGCCGGATAGGCAATTTTTACCTGAAAAAATTCATGGCGCCGGTGACGAAGACTGCGGCCGAGGTGGGAAAGACTGTAAAAGTGGAGATTAAAGCCTTAAAAACAGACGACACTTTGAAAAAAACCAAAAAAGAGAAAGAAGCGGCCAAGGCTACCTTAAATATCGATGCGATTGTCGGCAAAAAAGTCTGATTTATGCAGTTCACCAGCAACAAAAAACCGGAAGAACCGCAGTTGAATGTTTTATTGGCTTCTCAGTCTGCCGGAAGAAGAATGCTTCTGGAGAAATTGGGCGTCTGGTTTAACGTGGTCGTACCCCATGTGGATGAGGAAAACATAATCCACCCCAATCCGGCGAAAATGATAGAGCTTCGGGCTAAAGCCAAAGTTGATGAGCTGATAAACCATCCGCATGTCTATGCTTTATCGGAAGAGAACAAATACCTGATAATTGCCGCCGATTCGATGGCCGTCATCGGCAAGAAAACTTTCGGTAAGGTGAAAAATGTCGATGAAGCCCGTGAGATGCTTAAAAACCTGATGGGCCGGACGCA
>JALHWS010000058.1 GCA_022866885.1 Candidatus Microgenomates bacterium
ATATAAAAAAAGCGACCGAAGAAATATCCGGGAAAAAACCAAATTTCTGCGTCTCCGTTTTTACGGACAATTCCGGAAGCATAGCTTTTGATCAGAATTTTATCATCACCCATAAAGTAGAAACTCACAACAGTCCATCGGCGCTTGATCCTTTTGGCGGTTCTATCACCGGGATTGTGGGGGTGAACCGGGATACGATCGGCTTCGGACTCGGCGCCAAACCGATTGCCAATTATTACGGTTTTTGCTTTGCCGATCCGAGAGTAGATGTTCCTTTATACAAGGGGCCGCAGTTTACTCAAAAAATGCTGTCCTCCAGAAGGATAATGGATGGCGTCATCGAAGGGGTAAATGCCGGCGGCAATCAGTCAGGCATTCCCACGCCACAGGGATTTGTCTATTTTGATGAGAAATATCGGGGAAAACCGCTGGTTTTTGTCGGTACAGTCGGTTTGATACCCAAAAAAATAAAAAATAGACTTTCATATTTCAAAAAATCCCAAAACGGCGATTATATCGTTATGATCGGCGGCCGTGTCGGCAAAGACGGTATCCACGGAGCCACTTTTTCTTCGGAAGCGATGGACGCGGGCAGTCCGATGACGGCTGTCCAGATCGGCGATCCTATCACCCAGAAGAAATTAAGTGATGCGGTGGTGAAAGAAGCCAGAGACCAACTCCTATATCACAGCATTACCGACAACGGCGCCGGCGGTTTATCCTGTTCGGTGGCTGAAATGGCTAAAGAATCAGGCGGTTGCACAGTGGATTTGGATAAAATCCCTTTGAAATATCCGGGGATGCAGCCTTGGGAAATCTGGATATCAGAGTCGCAGGAGCGGATGACTTTGGCTGTACCGCCTAAAAATTGGCCGAAATTCAAGGATTTGATGGAAAGGCGCGGGGTCGAGTCTACCGTTATCGGCAAATTCAACCACAGCGGAAAATGTTTGGTCAGATATAACGGTAAGGTAGTGATGGATATAAAAATGCAGTTTTTACACTATGGTTTACCTACTCGTCCTTTAAAATCAGTTAATCTTCAACCAAAAGACGGCGGACAGAGCATTTTCTCCCAAAAAGATCTGACAGAAGTTTTTATAAAGACGCTTGGAAATTTAAATATCGCCGATTACTCTTTCATTTCCCGACAGTATGATCATACGGTGCAAGGAGGTCTGGTTTTGCCGCCGCTTCAAGGTAGAGGCCAAGTTAACGGAGAAGCGTCAGTCATCCGACCACTATTTAAATCATCCCGAGGTCTGGTTTTATCACAAGGGTTGTATCCCTCTTACAGTGATATTGACGCTTATCGGATGTCTGCCGCTTGTATCGATACGGCTTTCAGAAATGTCATTGCCGCAGGGGCGAATCCGGGGAAAATTGCCCTTTTGGATAATTTTTGCTGGTGCAGCGGCAATGATGGGGAAAGGCTCGGTCAGCTGAAACAAGCCGCTCAAGCCTGCTATGATTATGCCCTCTACTACCAAGCGCCTTTTGTTTCCGGCAAAGACAGCATGTTTAACGACTTTGCCGGTTTTGACAAAGAAGGGAAACCGGTAAAAATATCCATTCCGCCGACTCTTTTGATTACCTCCATGGGTATTATCGATGACATTGCAGGAGCGGTTTCTCTGGATTTTAAATTCCCGGGTGATTTGGTTTATCTTTTGGGCGAAACATACGACGAGTTTGGGACAATAGTTCCTAACGTTGACGCCAAGAGGAACCTAAAACTTTACCAATCCTTGTTTTTGGCTATCCAAAAAAGATTTTTAACTTCAAGCATCGGGGTAAACAGAGGCGGATTAGCAGTTGCTCTGGCCAAAGCGTCCATGGGAGGAATGTTGGGTATCGAAATTTCTTTAAAAAATATTCCCGGGAAAGTAGCCGGAGACTATCATGCTCTTTTTTCCGAAAGTCAGGGAAGAATATTAGTCAGTATCAATCCGAAAAATAAAAAGAATTTTGAAAAAATATTTAAAGCCAACAGTTTTCTTTGCATTGGAAAAGTTTCAACAGATAAAAAAATTACCATAAAAGGATTAAAAGAAAATATGGTCGTAAAAACCGAAGTTGATAAAGCTCTAAAAGCTTACAGAAAGACGTTTGCAGGATATTGAGATGAAACCAAAAGTATTGATTTTCGCAGGTTACGGCCTAAATTGCGACGAGGAAACAAAATTCGGTTTTGACAGCGCCGGCGCAGTGACTGACATTGTCCACATCAACGATCTTATTGACGGACGTTACCGATTAAAGAACTACCAGATAATGGTAATTCAAGGCGGTTTTTCATACGGTGATGATACCGGTAGCGGCAATGCCTATGCCAATAAAATTAAAAATCATCTTTGGAAGGAAGTCGTAGATTTTGTCCAGAGAGACAAATTGGTTATCGGTATCTGCAACGGTTTCCAGATATTGGTCAATCTGGGTCTTTTGCCAAGCTTTGACAAACATTATGGTGAAAGAGATGTAGCCTTAATCCATAATGATAATGCCAGATACACGGTTCGTTTCACGGACTTGAAAGTGGAAAACCAATCTCCATGGCTTTGTGGAATTTCGACCATTTCCCTTCCGATTGCCCACGGAGAAGGAAAATTTTACGCTTCAAATGAGGTTTTATTGAGGTTAAGAAAGCGGAAAATGATCGCCTTGAGATATTTCCGGGGCGAAACAAGCAAGTGGTTGGATTTGCCGCCAAATCCCAACGGATCATTGGATGACATTGCCGGAATTTGCGATGAAACAGGGAAAATTTTAGGACTCATGCCGCCTCCGGAGCGGGCGCAATTTTTCCACCAGTTGCCCCATTGGACATATCTCAAAGAAAAATTGGAAAGAGCCGGTAAAAAAGTTCCGACAGACGGGCCGGGACTGCAGATTTTCCGAAATGCGGTGAAATATTTTACCAGTTGATTTTTTTACCGGAAGTTTGTAAAAGGAGAATGTGATGGTTTCAAAAAATCAAATAAAATCAGCCTGTAATAAGTTATTTAAAACCATAAATCTTCATGGATTCGGTAAAAAACATCAGGGAAAAGTCAGGGATTTTTATAAAATCAAAGACAAACGGATTTTAATTACCACCGACCGGATTTCCGCTTTTGACCGCGTTTTGGGCTATATCCCTTATAAAGGCCAGGTTCTTAACCAATTATCCAAATTTTGGTTTGATAAAACAGCCGATATTATTCCTAACCATATCATTGATATTCCTCATCCCAATGTAGCGGTTGCCAAAGATGCCAAACCATATCCGGTAGAAATGGTAGTCAGAGGTTATATCACCGGAGTTACCTCAACTGCCATCTGGAGAGCGTATGAATTGGGTGAAAGAACGATTTACGGGATAAAATTTCCGGAAGGCCTCCGCAAAAACCAAAAACTTCCCAAGCCGATTATTACCCCAACCTCCAAAGCCGAACACGGAGCCCATGATGAGAGACTGACGCATGATGAGATTTTGAAACGGAAATTGGTAGCTCCTAAAATACTGGAACAGATGGAAGAAGTTTCGCTGAAATTATATAAACGGGGCAATGAAGTTTGTAAAAAAAGAGGCTTGATTTTGGTGGATACAAAATATGAATTCGGGGAGTATAAAGGGAAATTAATCCTGATTGATGAGATTCACACGCCTGATTCCAGCCGGTTCTGGAATGCCAAAAATTATCAGGAACGTTTCAAAAAGGGATTGGAACCGGAAAATTACGAAAAAGAATTTTTCCGGCTCTGGTATACTGGACAAGGGTACCGTGGAGACGGAAAACCACCGGTAATGAGTAAACAATTACAAATAGAAACAGCCCAACATTATATCAAGCTTTATGAAATGATCACTGGAAAGAAATTTAAACCGGAGAAATATCCGATTGAGAAAAGTATTATTAAAGCGCTTTCTGTCATTGCGAGCAAAGCGAAGCAATCCCGTCCGAGATTGCCGCGTCCCGCATAACTGGCGGGACTCGCAATGACATAGAATTGCATAAGTCCTGATAAATATATGGTAATAATAATTCTTGGTTCTAAATCAGATCAGCAGTGGGGCAAGCAAATTGCCGATAATTTAACGGGATTTGGAGTGGATTATAAAATCCATATCGCTTCAGCCCATAAAACCCCAAAACATTTACTGGTTTTAATTAGTAAATATGATTCATTGAATAAGCCGTTGGTATATATTTGTGTAGCCGGCCGGTCAAATGCCCTGGGCGGTTTTGTAGATGCTCAAACGGTTCATCCGGTCATCAATTGTCCTCCTTATAGCGAGAAATATGCCGGACTGGATATATTATCCAGTCTGCGGATGCCCGGAGGCGTCGCTCCACTGACAGTTTTGGAACCGGAACAAGCAGCGGTAGCTGCGGCCAAAATTTTGGACCGGAAAAAAGAAATACTCTCTTTTCAAAAAGGTTTGAAAGAAAAAATTATCAAAAACGACCAAGAATTAAATAGATAAGCAGAGATGGCAGATTTAATAAGCATTAAACGCAAAGAATCATTACATGATCACTGCGGTGTTTTTGGGATATACGCACCGGGAGAAGACGTAGCCAAAATCACCTATTTTGCCCTGCACAGTCTTCAGCATCGCGGTCAGGAAAGCGCCGGGATTGCCGTATCAGACGGCATAAAACTTCGAAGCATCAGGAATTTGGGTTTAGTCACTTCGGTTTTCAACGAAAACAATTTATCCAAGCTAAAAGGATATATTGCCATCGGCCACAACCGGTATTCCACGACAGGAGGAAACACTAAAGATAATGTACAGCCGGTTATTCTATCGCTTAAACACAAGGTTTTTGCCATGGGTCATAACGGAAACGTCGTCAATGTCGCCAATTTAGCCAAGAAATTGGGAAATATAAAAAGGTCTTCAACCAGTGATACGGAAATTTTGGCTTATACGATATATAAATCTCCCGGCCTCAAATGGCGGGACAAGATCCTGGCAGCTATCCCGCAGTTTAAAGGCGCGTACAGCATCGTTGCCTGTTCCAAAAAAAGGCTATACGCTTTTCGGGACCCCTGGGGATTCAGACCATTGGTCATCGGTAAGCTTAACGATTACCATATTGTCGCTTCGGAAACCTGCGCCTTGGAGACAATCGGCGCGGTTTTTGTTCGCGACGTTAAGCCCGGTGAGATAATTGAAATAGACAGAAAAGGTTTTCATATCTTGGGTCAAATACCGAGCAATAAAAAAAGTTTTTGTCTGTTTGAATATGTCTATTTAGCCCGGCCTGACAGTATCATAAATAATGAGTTAGTCCATGATGTCAGGAGGAAAAGCGGAGAACTGCTGGCGAAAGAAGCGCCAGTAGAGGCGGATTTAGTGGCCGCCATTCCCGATTCCGGCACTTCAGCGGCGCTTGGGTTTGCCGACGCGGCGAAAATTCCTTTTGGAGAAATCCTCATAAAAAACCGTTATATTGGTAGAACTTTTATCCAGCCTGAACAACATATCAGGGAGCTCGGCGTCAAAATAAAATTCAATCCGATGAAGAAAATCATTAACGGTAAACGGGTAGTCATTGTCGATGATTCGATAGTCCGGGGAACGACCATGAAAAAGATTGTCGAGATACTGAGGAAATGCGGGGCTAAAAAGATTCACCTTCGCATCTGTTCACCGCCGATCCGCTGGCCCTGCTTTTTTGGTCTTGATACTCCAAGTAAAAAACAATTTATTGCCAACGGTAAATCAGTCGCTCAAATTAGAAAATTCATCGGGGCCGATTCTTTGCATTATTTAACTCTTGATAAACTGATACAAGCCTCAAACCAGGAAAAGAATTCTCTTTGCGTCGCCTGTTTCAACGGTGACTATCCGATGGAAGTGAATTATAATTTTAAGAAGAATATTTTTGAGGAATGAAACTTATGATCTGATAAAGAAAAAGTTATTAAATGTTAAGCCCGCCTGCTCTTACTTCTCGCCTTACCTACTATTCGTAGCGCGGCTCGAAGAGCGAGCTTAGGCGGGTTCAAGAAACTGTAATCCCGATTGTATCGGGAACAGTTTCTAGAAAAAAATTATGATGAATTTAAAACAACTCACAAAAATCGACCCGGAAATAGCAAAATTAATTCAAGAAGAAGCAAAAAGGCAACATGATGTTTTAGAAATGATTCCATCAGAAAATTATGCCTCTTCCGCGGTATTGGAGGCGGTTGGTTCGGTTCTCGCCAATAAATATTCCGAAGGCTATCCCAAGAAACGTTATTATCAAGGGAATAGATATATTGATGAGATAGAACTGTTGGCAATCGAACGGGCAAAAAAATTATTTAAAGTACCGCATGTCAATGTCCAGCCGTATTCCGGCTCTCCGGCCAATGCGGAAATATATTTAGCAGTAATGAAACCGGGAGACGTCTTGATGGGTTTAACTCTGTCGTTTGGCGGGCATCTGACTCACGGTTCACCGGTATCAATGTCCGGGACCATTTATAAAGGGATTCAATATGACTTTGGTAAAACAGGTAGAATCGATTTTGACGAGCTCGGTAAGCTTGCCAAAAAATATAAACCAAAGGTGATTGTAGCCAGTACTACAGCGTATCCGCGCAAACTTGATTTTAAGGAATTCGGACGGGTCGCCGATAGCGTTGGCGCCTATCTGCTGGCTGATATTTCCCATATAGTCGGTCTGGTTTTGGCCGGTTGTCATCCTGATCCGGTACCCTACGCGCATATCATCATGACCACTACTCATAAAACGATAAGAGGACCAAGAGGAGCAATGATCATGGTGACAGACAAAGGATTAAAAAAAGATCCTGATTTGGCGAAGAAAATTGACCGGTGGGTTTTTCCGGGGTTACAGGGAGGGCCGCATGACCATGTAACTGCCGGAATTGCTGTTTGTTTAAAGGAAGCGACGAGACCGTCTTTTAAGAAATGTCAGGAACAAACAATCAGAAACTGTCAGGTATTGGCCCAAGAGCTGATTAAACATGATTTCAATTTAGTGACCGGAGGGACCGATAACCATTTGTTATTAATAGATACCCATAATAAAGGCATTAACGGCCGTTTACTGGCTGAAGGTATAGAGGAAGCAGGAATCGTGCTTAACCGCAATTGGGTGCCGAATGATGAGGCACCGCCATTTTTCCCCAATGGCATAAGACTTGGTACTCCAGCGCTTTCGACGCGCGGGATGAAAGAGAAAGAAATGAAGAAGGTGGCTGATTGGTTAAACCGCGCCGTAGCGGAAATGCAGACTTTTCCTGTTGATTATCAGGAGTGGACAGCTGCCGCTTACGGGAAGAACAAAGACTCTGAAGGACGGAAAAAACTGGATAAAAAATTTCACGATTGTCTTCATAAAAGCAGAAAACTGAAACAAATAGCCCTGGAGATAAAAAATTTGTGCCGAAAGTTTCCTGTTCCGGGAATTGATTATTAATTTATCAATACATCAACAAGTGAAAAAAAGGATTGCTGTTTTATTGTCCAATAAAGGCACCGGCAGTAACTTGGCGGCGATTCTCAAAGCCATTGATGAAAAGAAAATTAGAAACGGTAGAGTGGTGGTTGTCGTTTCCAATAAAGATGATGCGTATGGATTAGTCAGGGCAAGAGAAAGACAGATCCGGACTGTGGTTTTCGACCTGAAAGACTTCAGGCAAAAAGGGAAAACTAGACGCGAATATGACGAAGCTCTGGGAAAACTGTTGAAAGAAAAATATAGAATCGATTTGGTGGTTTTGGCTGGATGGATGCTGATCCTTTCCGATGCTTTCATTAAATATTTTCCAAATAAAGCAATAAACCTTCATCCGAGTTTATTGCCTGATGTGGGAGAGGAATATATCATCTATAAAAATAAAATAAAGATTAAGCCGATCAGAGGTGAACATACCGATATGGCCGTTCAGTTTGCCATTGATAAACATTATCCGATTGCCGGTTCGACTGTCCACTTCATCACTCCGGTAGTTGACTGCGGTCCGGTAATCATCAGAAGTGAAGTCGAAATTCAACCGGATGACAGCGCCGAGACACTTTTTGCGCGGATGAAAGTTGAGGAACATGAGATTTTACCGCAAGCCATTGCCTGGTTTTGCGAGGATAAACTGCGGATTAAAAAAATCGGAAAAGTTGAGATAGTCTGATATAGAATGTCATTGCGAGCAAAGCGAAGCAATCCCGTCCGAGATTGCCACGTCCCGCATAAGTGACGGGACTCGCAATGACAAGGTATTAATATATCAAATATGAAAATACTAGTTATTGGTTCGGGTGGAAGGGAACATGCGTTTGTTTGGAAGCTTGCCCAGTCGAAAAGAGTTTCCAAAATATTTTGTGCCCCGGGTAATCCGGGAATTGGACAGATTGCCCTAAATATTTCTATTCAAGCCAGTCAATTAGACCAATTAGTCAGATTTGCCAAAAAAGAGAAAATAGATCTGATAATTGTTGGTCCGGAAGTGTCGTTAATATCAGGAATAGTTGATTTATTCAAGAAAAATCATTTAAATATTTTTGGTCCGACTGAAAAAGCCGCCCGGATAGAAGGTTCCAAAGTTTTTGCCAAGAAACTGATGCTTAAATACGGTATCCCTACGGCAAAATTTGCCATCTTTGACGATTACGGTTATGCAAAAACTTTTCTGAAGACGCAAAAATACCCGTTGGTGATGAAGGCTGATGGACAATGTTTAGGGAAAGGCGTAATGGTATGCCAAGACGAGAAGTCCGCGCAGAGATTTCTAAAACTTCTGATGATTGACAAAACCTTCGGCCAGTCAGGCAACAAAATTATCATCGAAGAATGTTTAACCGGTCAGGAAGTTTCTTTTATGGTAGTAACAGACGGCACGAATTTCGTTTCTCTTCTTCCGTCCCAAGATCATAAACCGGTATTTGACGGCGATCGCGGTCCCAATACTGGCGGAATGGGTGCTTATGCTCCGGTACCGTTTATTGATAAAAAATTAATAAGCCGTATAGAAAAAGAAATCATCGGTCCGACAATTTCGGCAATGGCCAAAGAAGGCTGTCTTTATAAAGGCATTTTATACCCCGGATTAATATTGACAAAAGACGGTCCGAAAGTTTTGGAATACAATTGCCGCTTCGGCGATCCGGAAACCCAACCTTTAATGATGATGTTGAAAACCGATCTTATCGATATTTTTGAAGCAGTCCTAAAAAATAAAGTTAAGAGTTTAAGAATTAAATGGTTTGCTGGTTCGGCTGTTTGTGTGGTTTTGACCTCAAAAGGTTATCCTGGTAATTATGAAAAGGGAAAAGAGATTGTCGGTTTAACAAACTTGGATAAGAAAAATGATCTTCAGGTTTTTCATGCCGGGACAAAAATTGATAATGGAAAAATCGTCAGCAGTGGAGGAAGAGTTTTAGGGATAACCGGAAGAGATAAAAACTTGAGATTAGTTATAAAAAAAGTCTATAAAACTATCGGGAAAAAAGGTGTCCATTTCTCCGGAATGCAATACCGTAAAGACATTGGAAAGAAGGGGTTAAAAAAGAAATTATGGAATTAAAAACGGAAATCAAACTAAAAAGACTGGAAGCATGCCGTAAAGTCAGGCAATTTGCTTCACAAACTTGTCTTTATACTTTCCAAAAAGTGTTGAAGCTTCCAAGTAAAGTATCGGAAGTAAAATTTAGGAACATCTGGCTTAAAGAGATGTACCGGTCTATAGATATCATCGGAGACGGTTGGTATGATCCACCGCCTAATGGGATTGCCGTACTTTTTGGGAATGAAAATGATTATAAGAGGATTAATTATCCAACTCTCAGACCAAAAAGTTATTGGCCGAAATTTAATAATTTTTTGAAAAAAGACGGACTGGGATATATTTTTGCTTCTCCTTATATTATGATTGAAGATGTACCAGTGATCGGGGATTTCGGATTTACATTTTATTTAGGAACAAATAAAAAAATACAAGATCATTTCAAAAAGTGCTATAAGGTTCTTCTGAAACTACTTGATAATATTAAATTGGGTATGAATTTTAGTGATGTATATAAACAGTCAATTAAGATAATTGAAGACAATAAATTGAAAAATAATGTTTTCGGCATAACGGATAAAGCCGGGACTGATCTGGGGCATACAATCCCTTTTATCGACAGAAATCCCGATGAAAAAGAATTGTTAAGTATTAATTCCGGACATGTAGAAAATATCAATAGTGTTATCAGCAAAGCAAGAGTTTTCGATAATGAATTTGAAAAATATATTATCAGTGAAAATTGTGCTTTCACCTTTGAACCGAGATTTATTTCTGATGATAATAGCATACCTATGTTTTCCCTTCATACGATTGTCCAGTTTGTAGAGGGTAAAAAAGTAATAGCGGATTATTTTAAAGGAATTTTTGACTTACTGGGTATGCAGTGGTTGAATAGTTGATTATGAGCATAACTTACAAAAAATCAGGCGTTGACTACGGATTGATGGATCCTTTGAAAAGAATGGCCCAGGAGGCGGGCAAAAAAACAGTAATAAATCTGATATCTTCCGATATGAAGGAACTCCCCCAAAGCCGCGGTGAATCGGCTTACGTGATAGACAGCGGTGATTCCTATCTGGCCTTTGTGATGGAAGGATTGGGAACGAAAAATCTGGTGGCTGATGAAATGAGGAAAATTACGGGTAAAACTTACTACGACATAATGGCCAATGACACAATCGGGTGTATGGTAAATGATATCGTGACTGTGGGAGCAAAACCGGTGACTATCATGGCTTATTGGGCTCCAGGCAGTTCAGAATGGTTTAAAGATATAAAAAGGCAAAAGGATCTGGTAAACGGTTGGGCAAAGGCGTGTAACCTGTCTGGTGCTTCGTGGGGTGGAGGTGAAACACCAACTTTAACGAAAATAGTTTCGAAAGAGACCATTGATTTGGCTGGTGCCTGTTTCGGTCTGATCAAGCCAAAATCCAGACTGATTTTAGGGGATAAATTGGAAGCGGGCGACGTTGTAATTTTATTTGAAAGTAACGGAATCCATGCTAATGGACTTTCCCTGGCGAGACTGGTAGCCAAAAAATTACCACGGACTTATGCGACGAAAATGCCAAATGGAGAGATGTTTGGGGAAGCATTGCTTAAACCGACAATATTATATCCTAAATTAATTATGGATTTGTTAGATAGCGGCATAGAAATTCATTATATATCCAACATTACCGGTCACGGATGGAGAAAAATAATGAGGCTTAAAAAACCGTTTACATATAGGATAACTGCCATCCCACCGGTACCGGAAGTATTAAAATTCATCGTTGATCAGGGAAAAATAGACTTGAAGGAAGCTTATGGAAACTTTAACATGGGAGCCGGGTTTGCGGTGTATGTTCCCGAAAAAGAGGCGCAAAAAGTATTAAAGATAGCGTCAAAACATAAAATCAAAGCTTATAAAGCCGGAGTGGTTGAGAAAGGGGAAAAACAAGTTATTATCGAACCGTTAAACATTACATATAAATCAGAAGAATTAAATATTAGAGCCTGTTTGGAAACTTACGATAAACTGTCATCGCGAGCGAGGTACGAGCGTGGCAATCCCGCAGGAAGCAGGATTACCCAACGGGATTGCTTCGGCTGAGGCCTCGCAATGACGATAGGTTCCGAGTTTTCAAACAGGTTCTTATTGTAACTATGAAATATACGATCGCGACGCTGGCTTCACATTCTGCTTTACAAATCCTAAAAGGCGCCAAAGATGAGGGATTTGAGACCCTGGCTATTGCTACCCGTGATAAGGCTTCCTTTTACAAACGCTTTTCATTTATTAATGAGGTAATAGAACTGGATACCTATCGGGATCTCTTTAAAATAGAGAATAAATTAAAACAAAGAAACGTTATCATCATCCCTCACGGTTCGTTTGTGGCATACCTCGGAGAAGATTACGAGAAAAAGCTGGAGGTACCGCAGTATGGCAGCAAAAAAGTCCTGACTTGGGAAGGCGACCGGTTGAAGCAGATGAAGTGGTTGGAAGAATCCAACCTGCTGCTTCCTAAATTGTATAATCAAGCTTCTTCTATAGACCAATTGGTGATTGTGAAGCTATACGGCGCCAAAGGCGGCAGCGGTTATTTTCTGGCTGCCAACCAAGAAGATTTTCAAAAAAAGATAATAAAGTTTAAAAAAGAGAAATATATCATACAACAGTATCTGGTGGGTACTCCTGTTTATCTGCAGTATTTCTACTCGAAAATGGAAAACAGGATTGAGCTGATGGGTATTGACCGGCGCTACGAGACAAATGTGGACGGTTTATCAAGGATCCCTTACCAGTATGCCAAAAGCATCGATATGGAACCGACTTATACGGTGATCGGTAATTTTCCTATAGTCGTTCGGGAGTCGCTTTTGCCTGAAATTTATGCCATGGGTGAAAGAGTGGTGGCTGCTTCGCAAAAATTGATTCCAGGTCAAGGTTTATACGGCCCATTTTGTCTTGAAACGATCATTACCAAAAACCAGAAGTTTTATTGTATCGAAATTTCCTGCCGGATTGTGGCCGGGACAAATTTATTCGTCAACGGCTCGCCTTATACTGATTTGGTATATAATGAACCGATGAGTACCGGGAAAAGAATTGCCAGGGAGATAAAAAATGCCATAAGACTGAACAGGTTAAAAGAGATACTGGATTAAATTATTTATGAGAAATATAACGATAGCTACTCTTGGCGGGCATAGCGCGTTGGAGATTTGCTTAGGCGCGAAAAAAAGAAACTTCAAAACATTAGTCATTGCCGAGAAAGGCCGAGAGAAGACTTACGCCAAATATTACAAGAAATTATTCGATGAAATAATCATTGTAGATAAGTTTCATGACTTAACCGATCCAAAATTTATTAATCTTCTTAAAGAAAAAAATTCGATTTTTATCCCTCACCGTTATTGCCAAGTTTATTGTGATTTGGATCAACTGGAAAATAATTTTCCGGTGCCGATCTTCGGCAATAAACATCTTTTGAAATACGAAGAAAGGGAAGGAAAAATAAACCAATACCAAATACTGAAAAAAGCCCAAGTCGAATTTCCGCGACAATTCTCCACACCAAAAGAAATAGACCGTCTGGTGATCGTGAAAGTGAAAGAAGCGGCCAGAGGTTATGAAAGAGCTTTTTTCTTTGCCGCAAATTTCCAGGATTACCAGAAAAAGGAAGAAGAACTAGTGAAACAGGGAAAAATTACGGAAAAAGCCCTTCAGGAAGCGGTGATTGAAGAATATCTGGTCGGTACCCAGATCAATTTCAACTTTTTTTATTCACCGCTTAATAATTCCTTAGAACTGCTTGGTACTGACGCCAGGCGCCAAACAAATCTTGACGGATATATCAGATTGCCGGCTGCTGAACAATTAAAAATAGCGCAATATTTAAATCCTTCATATATTGAGACCGGCCATTTTGCCGTGACTGTAAAAGAATCGTTACTGGAAAAAGCCTATGAGGCGGCGGAAAAAGTCATTGCTTGTCTAAAGACCATGGTTCCTCCGGGTATGATTGGTCCATTTGCCCTGCAAAGCGCAATTATCCCCGGACCGCCAAAAGAGAAACTGATCGTTTATGATCTTTCGCTTCGGATGCCCGGCTCTCCCGGGATCTCATTTACCCCGTACAGCCAATATCTTTTCGGCAAAAGTGTCAGTTTCGGCGAGCGGATTGCCATGGAGATAGAGAGAGCGATTAAAGAAAATAAAGTTAATGAAGTTACAACATGAGTAATGATTTGAAACAACAACTGATGGTGATTTCCCTTCTTGACGGGCGGAACTGGGATAAAGTGAAAGTCGTTTCCGACTATTTTTCCGAATTTGCCCTGATAAAATACCGGCTCAAAATAGAAATTTCCTATTTAATATTTCTATCGGAAAAGACAAAGGTTATCAGGAAATTCTCCGGTAAAGAAAAAGCGTATTTATCCGGTATTTGGCAAAAACTGACCCTTGATGATGCGGTCAAAATAAAAGAGACAGAGAAAAAGATCAACCACGACGTGAAATCAATTGAGTATTTCATCAGGGATAAAATATCGGGAACTTCCTTAAAAGATATTTCCGAATTTATCCACTTTGGTTTGACTTCCTATGACATCAATATTCCGGCCTACGCTTTGATGCTGTCGGACTTTCGAAGAGAAGTACTAATTCCGTTATCAGATAAATTACTTAGGTCATTTAAAGATAAAATTGAAGAAACTAAAAACATGCCGATGCTCGGCCGGACTCACGGACAGCCGGCATTACCGACGACAATGGGAAAAGAGTTGTCGGTATTTTATTCACGCTTGAAAAAAGAGATAGAAATAATATCTGATGTGAAGGTTGAAGCCAAATTAAACGGCGCTGTCGGCAATTTCAATTCTTTTTATTTCGTCATGCCTGAAGTTGATTGGATAAACTTCAGCCGGCAGTTTATCACCTCGCTTGGGCTGACGCCGAATTTGGTAACAACCCAGATACTGCCTTATGATTCATGGTTACGGATGTTTGACAGTCTAAAAAGATTAAACAATATCCTTTTAGGATTGTCGCAGGATCTCTGGTGGTATATCAGCTTTGAATATTTTCTCCAGCAGAAAAAGCCGGAAGAAGTCGGTTCGTCTACCATGTCACACAAGATCAATCCGATCACTTTTGAAAACGCTGAAGGCAATTTGGGGATGGCAAATGCCATCTTTGATTTCTTTGTCAAAAAATTGTCAGTTTCCCGCCTACAACGCGATTTATCAGACAGCACTGTCAAAAGAAACTTCGGTTTGGCTTTCGGTTTCACTCTTCTTGCCTGGGACAGTTTACTGTCAGGTTTATCACGGATCACCCCAAATCCGCAAAAAATGCAGGAAGACCTTGATGGGCATTGGGAAATCTTTTCCGAAGGTATCCAGACTTATTTACGGCTGCACGGTTATAAAAACGCCTTTGAGACCCTAAAAGAAAAAACCAGAGGAGCGGTTTTGACCAAAGAAAAACTTTACAGAATAATCGATGGTTTGCCTATAAAAGACCAAGACAGGAAATATTTAAAAATAAAGAATTTGCGCCAATACTTAGGAAAGGCTTCGAAACTGGCGGAACTGTCTATAAAAGAATAGCAGATTATAATATATATGGTTTTACCAATGATAATTATTGGCGCGCAGTGGGGAGACGAAGGCAAAGGCAAAATCGTCGATTATCTGGCTAAAGATTGCGGGATGGTTGTCCGCTTCAACGGTGGGAATAACGCCGGACATACGGTAGTTTATAAAGGAGTTAAATACCCGCTTTCACTTCTTCCTTCCGGTGTTTTGTGGCAGAAGGACTTATTGATTGCTCAAGGAGTGGTTGTCAATCCGAAAATACTGCTCGAAGAAATAGATTTTTTCCAAAAAAAAGGATGTAAAATCAGCCTCACGATTGACCAGCGTGCCAATATTGTCATGCCTTATCACCAGCTTCTGGATAGCGCTACTGAAGAGGCCAAAGGTGACAAAAAAGTGGGTAGTTTGAAGCTCGGTATCGGCTATTGCTACGAAGACCGCAACAACCGTCACGGGATCCGTCTTGAGGATTTGGTTAACCCGAGAATTTTTAAAGAAAAACTGCATGAGGAATTTATACTTAAGAAAAAAAGGATTGAATCGGTTTTTAATTATAAAGTCACCACCTCTGAAAAAGAGATTTATGAAGAATATGTAGTGTACGGGAAAAAGCTTCAACGCTATATCGGTGACGTCAGCAAAATCGTTGCCGAAAATAGCGGGAAAAGAAAAATTCTCTTTGAAGGTGCTCACGGGACTTTCCTTGACGGTAATTTCGGTACTTATCCTTACACTACCGCCGTCAATACCATTTCCGGCAGCGTTTTTTCTTATGTCGGCTTTCCACCGCAAGGACTAAATGTTATTGGTATTGTCAAAGCATATACGACCAGGGTCGGCGGCGGGCCTTTCCCGTCGGAGTTGAACGACCGAAACGGGCAGCTGCTACAAGAAATTGGTTTGGAATTTGGGACCGTTTCCAAAAGAAAAAGGCGCTGCGGTTGGTTGGACCTGCCGATGCTTCGGCTTGCCCACCGGTTGAACGGGTTTACCAGTTTGGCCATTACCAAACTGGACGTCTTATCAGATTTACCGGAAATAAAAATAACCGATCATTACCTGGTGGAAGGAAAAAGAATGACAGAGTTTCCCTCATCTTTGGAAATCGTCAGCCAGGCAAAACCGATTCATAAAACCTTTGCCGGTTGGACTGAAAACATCTCAAAAATAAGGAAATTTCGTGATTTACCAAAAAATTGCCAAAAATATCTTACATTTATTGAAAAAAATCTAAATATTCCGATTAAATACATTTCCGTGGGCGCAGAAAGGAGCGCAATTATTGAATTATGATTAGACAAATGGAAATAGGACTGACGTACGATGATGTTTTACTGGTACCAAGAAGGTCGAAAGTGGCCCATCGCAGTGAGGTATCGACGAGAACAAAATGGACAAAAAATATCGAGATCAATGTCCCGTTTATCTCAGCCAACATGGATACCGTCACCGAAAGCGCCATGGCGATCGCTTTGGCCCATGCCGGAGGTTTGGGAATGATCCATCGTTTTATGAGTATAGAGCGACAGGTAGGGGAACTGAAGAAAGTTAAAAGGCATGAAGGTTTTATCCTTTATAAACCATACACCCTCCTATTTTCTGCTAAATTAGCGGAAGCCCGGGAGCAGACAGTAAAACATAATGTGCATAGCTTTATAATCGTCAACGAAATTGACAGAGTTGTTGGCATCTTGACGCGGCGGGATATGTTATTTGTGGACAATGAAAATACACCGGTTTCCCGTCTCATGACACCTTTTGAAAAATTGATCTGTGCTCCTCCCAATGTAAATTTGAAAAAGGCCACTGAACTGATTCAAAAATATAAAATTGAGAAATTGCCTTTGATCGACGAGCACCGTCATCTTAAAGGCCTCATCACTTCCAGAAGTCTGGAACATTACCGGCATTATTCGGATTCCACTAAAGATCAGTATGGAAGATTGCGCGTCGGAGCGGCCATCGGGGCTGTTGGCGACTTTCTCATGCGTGCTGATGCCCTCGTTGAGGCCGGAGCCGATGTTTTAGTGATTGATGTGGCCCATGGACATAATGAAGTCGCCTTAAAAGCGGTCAGTCAGGTTCGGAAGAAATTCAAAGGAATCGATATCATCGGCGGTAATGTAGCCACCCCGCAAGCTGCTTTGGATTTGGTAAAACTCGGAGTAGATGCGGTAAAAGTGGGTATCGGCCCGGGAGGACTTTGTACGACCAGAATTGTCGCCGGTGTCGGTATCCCGCAACTGACGGCAGTCATGGAATGCAGTCAGGCGGCTAAAAAATACAAAGTACCGGTAATCGCCGACGGCGGGACAAATCATCCCGGAGACATTACTAAAGCCCTGGCGGCCGGTGCATCCAGTTGTATGCTGGCAGGCTGGTTCGCCGGAACGGATGAATCGCCGGGAGGGATTATTATGCGGGGAGGATTGAAATATAAGGTCCACCGGGGAAGCGCCTCTTTCCTGGCGGTAGCCGACCGGAAAATGGCCAGTCACGAAATAAGCGGCGTGGACAGGCTTAACAGTGTGGTGGCTGAAGGAGTGGAAGCGATGATTCCTTACAAAGGAAAAGTAATCGATGTCATTTACCAGTTATTGGGCGCTTTACACTCCGGCATGAGTTATTGTAATGCCATGACGATTGAGGAGCTTCACAAAAACGCCCAGTTCATCAGGATCACCGAAGCGGGTTTTCGTGAAAGCAAGTCGCATAACGTAAATGAGATAAGATAATTTCGGAGCGCGAACTGAAGTTCGCTATTCCAATGAATGAGCAATAGTTGGTACAACGCGTTTGTCGAAAATGGAAGGAATAATATAGTTAGTTTTTGGTTTTTTAACCAAACCGGCTAGGTTAATGGCTGCGCGCAGTTTCATCTCCATCGTAACCTGCTTAATCCGCTTTTCAATCAATCCCTTAAAAAATCCGGGGAAAACCAGGGCATTATTGATCTGGTTGGGATAGTCGCTTCTGCCGGTGGCAATTATTTTAACTCCAAATTTCTGGGCTTGCGAAGGAATTATCTCCGGATCAGGATTAGCCAGGGCAAAGACGATTGGATTTTTGTTCATGGAGTTAATTATTTCTCTGGTAAAGATATTTTTAACAGAAACCCCTATTAGTATATCTGCTTTCTCGGTAGCAATTTTTAAGTCATTGCGAGGAGCGGAGCGACGCGGCAATCCCGAATGACAATCTAAATCAGTTTCTGAAATGTTAGGCAAAATACTTAATAGTTCTTTTTTATAAGCTGTTAAATCATTTCTTTTTGATGAAATAATTCCTTGACTATCCAAAATTAAGAGTTTTTTTATTCCGTAATAATTAAGAAGCTTAGTAATGGCTGTTCCGGCCGCGCCGGCGCCGACGATAACCACTTTACAATCCTTCAATTTTTTATTAACGACCCTTGTAGCGTTAATCAAACCGGCCAGGACAACCACCGCGGTGGCATGCTGGTCATCATGCATGACGGGGATGCCTAAATTTTGCAGACTGTTCTCGATTTCAAAACAGCGGGGAGCGGAGATATCCTCAAGATTGATGGCTGCAAATCCGGGAGAAATATTTTTGATCGTGGAAACGATTTCATCTGTTTTTTGAGTATTAAGGCAGATGGGATAGGCATCAATTCCGGCAAATTCCTTAAAGATGGCGCATTTACCTTCCATAACGGGTAGAGCCGCTTCCGGTCCGACATTTCCAAGCCCCAAAACCGCCGAGCCGTCGGTGACGACGGCGATACTGTTGCACTTTATGGTCAGATCATAGACCGATTTTTTGTTTTTATAGATATAATTTACTACTTCAGCCACTCCGGGAGTGTAGGCAAGGGAGAGATTTTTCCGGGTATTGAGTTTTATTTTTGATCGGATAAAAAGTTTACCATGGAGTTTGCGCTGGAGATTGAGAGAACTACTCATTATAAATTCGGTCCGGTGATTTTTTTAATATCAAATATTTCAGCAACCTTTTCTCTAGTCAATAATCTCTTTTCAATTATTAACTCTTTTAAATTTTTTCCGGTTTTTAGAGATTCTTTGACCAGTGCTGCGGTTTTGTCATAGCCAAGATAGGGGTTTAAGATGGCGGCAATACCGCTTCCTCTTTCAAACCAGAAACGGCACATCTTTTCATCGGCTTTGATACCTTTGATGCATTTTTCCTGAAATACTTTAATGCTTTTGGTTAAAAGTTTTATCTGTTCCAAAAGATCATAAGCTATAAGAGGCAGCCAGACATTTAACTCCAACTGTCCGCTCATGCAGGCTATGGTAATCGCTTGGTCGAAGCCGATCACCTGAAAACAAACCATGGTTATCATTTCGACAATTGACGGATTGGCTTTCCCCGGCATGATGGATGAACCGGCTTGAACTTGCGGTAAAGTGATTTCCGCAAAACCGGCCAATGGACCGGAGGATAATAATCTTAAGTCATTGCCGATCCTGATCAGGTTCTGGGCCAGGATTTTCAAAGAAGAGGAAAGATGAAGAAAATCCGAGCTGTTTTGCATTGATTCAAAAAGATTGCCGGAGGATTTAAACTTAATACCAGTTAGTCTTGAAAGTTCGGCAATCAACAAGCGGTGATAGTCGGGATGAGTATTTATGCCGGTACCGGTGGCTGTACCGCCAATTCCCAGTTTAATTAAGTTTTCTTGGGCTTGGGTAATTCGCTGATAATCATTTTCAATCGCTTTTGCGTAAGCGGAAAACTCCTGTCCTAACGTGACGGGAAGGGCATCCCGAAGGTGGGTGCGGCCGGATTTTATAATATGGCTAAATTCTTTGGCCTTTTTTGTAAATTCTTTTTCCAATAAATTAATTTCAGTTAATAATTCTATTGTGAGGTCGCAAGCCGCAATCCTAATAGCAGCGGGGATGACGTCATTAGTTGATTGGGACATATTCACATGGTCATTGGGATGGATATATTTGTAAGAACCGAGAGGAGCTTCGAGTAATTCGTTAGCGCGGTTAGCAATCACCTCATTGACATTCATATTCAGTGAAGTGCCGGCACCGGCTTGGTAAGGACTAATGACAAATTGATCCTGGAATTTACCGGATAATATTTCGTTACAGCTTTGAATAATTGCTTCCTGCTTGTCTTTCTTTAAAAGATTAAGCTGGTGATTAACCCGGGCGGCCGCTTTTTTTATTATCACCACCGCTTTTATATATTCCCGGTGTTGTTTTATATCGGAAATCGGAAAATTATCTAAAGCCCTTTGAGTCTGGCTTCCGTAGTAAGCGTTTATTGGGATTTTTACAGAACCTATGGCATCTTTTTCCAGACGGTAGTTTTTCATTGTGTTTAATACACTTCTTCGTGTGAGTCGCCCGAGACTCGAACTCGGAACCAACAGCTTAAAAGGCTGCTGCTCTACCATTGAGCTAGCGACCCCTGGTAAATAATTATATCAATTCGGATTACTGCCTTCAACCGCCGGTGATGTTTTTGTACAGGCGGATATCCAAAACCTGAAAATCTTCGCCAAGGTTTACGCTGACAACGTCTATCCGCAGTGATTCCGGCAGTTTCGGATGAAGCATTTGGTAATAATAAGCAGCTTTGGTTAAAGAACGCAGTTTCCGGGGAGTAATCGCTTCTTCCGGTAAACCGTATTTATCACCGATTCGGGTTTTTACTTCAATAATAACTAAAGTTTTGCCATCAAGAGCCACTAAATCTATCTCACTATAACTTTTGCGGAAATTCCTTTCGAGGATTTTGTAACCTTGACTTTTTAGATATTTGCTGGCGGCTTCTTCGCCATATTTTCCAAGAACGAGGTTATTTCTTGTTGGCATTTTTGGCAGGTTTCCTACTTTTCGTTTTTGAAACAGTCTTTTTCTCAAGCGCCTTCACTTCCACTTTCTCTTTTAATTTTTCGGCGTCTTTGCCTGTCATATTGCGCAGGTAATAAAGTTTAGCCCGTCTGACAGAGCCTTTTTTCTTGACGGTGATCTTTTTGATCCATGGGGAATAAAGCGGAAAAATCCTTTCGATTCCGATTGCGCCAGCTCCAATCCGGCGGACCATGAAAGTTTTGTTATCACCTTCTCCTTTGATGGCGATCACAATTCCTTCAAAAATCTGGATTCTTTCCCTCAGTTCTTCCTTGACTTCCCTTTTGGTTTTTCCGGCGACCTGTTCTTTTTCAATCAGTTTATAATGTACATCGATAGTATCACCGACATGAAAAACAATTTCTTGCCACTTCGTAGAATTTGCCATATCGCCCATTTTAGCAAAACAGCCGTATATTTACAACTGACAGGTAAATATTGACAATAAGACAAGAGAGAATATAATACTGACTATAAAAGGACAATCTTCATATTTAGGGTTCTATCTCAGTCTAAATATATAAATTAAATTGTTATTATAAAGATTGAATAAAAAGAGAAAAAATGCATGAATTAGATCCCTCTTTAGGTGCCCGAGCGGCAAGAGCAATCGGCGTAGCTACAGTAAATATACCTGAAGACATAAGACAAGGTATGAGCATGATTGCTAATACGATTTTGTTTAGTAGAGTTAATTTTTTAGGTTGTGGTTATGCAGGTCAGAGAAGTGCTGCAGGAATTTTTGAAAAGGTTGTGGAGGTTCATGATCATAATATTGGGGGACAGCTGGGAAGTCCGGAACATCCATTGGCTGTTTCTACTGGAGATGGTAAAGTAGTACCATATGACAAAAAATTACATGGTGAGATATTTGTGTGGACCGAAGTTGGTGGTCAAATCCCTGATACGGATCTTACGCATGGTCATGATGATACTTGTGGTACTGTTGGCCCTTGCGAAGTAGCTATTTCACAAGAAGTAGCTGTTTTTGCCTAATGTTTTAGTATTGTTAAGAGACAAGATATATTCGTTTCTCAGGCGACTCACAAAAAGAAGAAGAGAAGTCTTATCTGAATAATTCCGGAAGTTTCTCTTCCCAGTCGGGGAATGTCGTCCCCATCTCTTTATAAACCCAAACTCCATTTTCTTTAGCCAAAATAATCTGTAAAGGATCCAGTGTCTGATTGGTAGGGTTGATAAAGACCAGCGCCACATCGCCGACTCTTTTTTTGATTTTAATTTCATATTTCAGACCCGGGATATTTGAGCTGTCGGCTATTTTACGGCTGATTTCCTTAATCTGAGTTTCATCGTCAACAATGGTAATGGATATAGCGTCCTGGTGAGCAGGTTTTTGTTCGACAATAGTTGGTAAGGCCTTGTTTACTTTCCAATAATAAAATCCGATTATTAAAAGAAAGAACAAGATACCGGTAGTCAGAAATAATATTGCTTTTCGTTTCATAAACAAAGCGTACCGTTATCCTTTGTTCTTGTCAAGAAAATTGGTAAACTTGTTATGTGCTCAAGAAGATAAAATTAGGGGAACTGGGAATAATCCTTTTTGTTTTAGCCGCAGTGGTATTTATTTATCGGGATTTCTTTTTCCGCGGTAAGATAGTTTTTTCCTCTAATTTCCTGGCCACTTTTTATTCGCCCTGGACGACTCATCAGTATCCGGGTTATCCGAACGGCATTCCCAATAAGCCGATCGGAGGCAATGACAATGTGCGGATGTTTTATCCTTACCGGACCTTTATTAATGAGTCATTGAAAGCCGGAGAGTTGCCTCTTTGGAATCCGTATAATTTCTCCGGAAGTCCCTTACTGGCCGATTTCCAGTCAGCGGTTTTCTATCCGTTAAACATCATCTATTTATTACTGCCCCAGATAACGGCCTGGTCAATCCTGGTCATAATACAACCACTTTTGGGGACACTTTTCATGTATCTATATTTACGGCTCTTTATTTCCCAAAAATCAGCCGCCTTTTTGGGAGCGATCGCTTTCGGTTTCTCCGGCTTTATCCTCGTCTGGTCACAGGAAAACGCAGTGGTTGGGCAGGCGTCCATTTGGTTTCCTCTGATTTTGTATGGGACGGAAAAGTTTGTTTCTACAAATTCTTTGAAATACTTTGTTTTGCTTGTTGCAGGGCTGGCTTCGTGTATCCTGGCCGGATTTTTGCAGGTTACTTTTTATATTTTTTTCGTCAGTATCTTATACGGAATTTTCCGAATCAGAAGCATCAGTAAAAATAAAAAGAGTACTTCGTTATTTCTTGTTAGTGCTTATTTATTAAGCTTAATGATTTGTGCTGTCCAAATAATCCCTTCCATTGAAGCGTTTTTCCAGTCTGCCCGTAGTACTTCATCTATCCAATCAGTATTGGAAACGTATTTATTGCCTCTTCGATATTACCTTCGTGTGCTTTCACCGGATATTTTCGGCAATCCGGCCACTTACAATTATTTCGGTAAGGGATTTTATCACGAAAGTATATTTTATCTTGGTATTATCCCACTGGTTTTTGCCGTCTTGGCGGTATCATATTGTTGGAAAAACAAGATCGTTAAGTTTTTTATCCGGGTCAGCGCCGTTTCATTTTTTCTGGGAGTAAAATCCCCTTTTACCGACTGGTTTTACCGATTGCCCATACCGCTTGTCAATACTTTCACACCCAGCCGGATCTTTTTTGTCACTTCCACCGCTTTGGCGATCATTTCCGCATTCGGCTTTTCCTATTGGCTGGAAAATGATAGTAAAAAAACCAGAAAAAGAACCTATCTAGCCGCAGGAATGATGATTGGTATTCTTATTTTCATCACCGTTTTTTATTACCTGTCGGTGATAACGAATAATAAAAACTTATTGGTAAAGTTTGTCTGTTCATTGATCAATCCCAATGAATATTTAATGATGACAAGCGTCATCACCACTTTCAGAAACATAATCCCGCAACTGTTGATGCTGTTTGCCGTCATCCTCATAACAACTTTTCGGAAAAAAATTCGATACGGAAAAGTAATAGTCATAATTTTGTTATGTCTGGGGCAGTTTTATTTTCTCAATAAATATGCAGTAATAGGATACAGGAAATTTCTTTACCCGGATCATTTTATTTTTTCCGATATCCGGACCAATCAAAAAATAACGGATAGGTTTATCAGTTTTGGACTGCCTATTGCCAGCGATGTAGGCATAGAGAAACATATCTTTTCTCCGGACGGAATAGATCCGGTGTTCCCCAGAAGATACGGTCAGCTGGTCTACGGGGCCAAAAACAACGGTTTATATACCATGGAAATTCCCCGGATTGAGGTAATGCTGTCTGAATATTCCGATAATTACAAGGAGATGCTTGATGGACGGCTTTTCAAAATAATCTCACTTCTTGGTGTAACGCGCGTCTATAATTTCGAAAAAGAATATAAAAACAAAGAAATTCTCGGTTCTTTATTTCCTAAGAGTCTGTTTAAGCCGCTGTGGAACCGTGAAGGTTGGCAGGTTTATGAGAATACTCAGGCCTTGCCCCGGGCATTTTTTGTGGATGACTATCTGATGGAAAAAGATCCCCAAAAAATTCTTGATCTTATGTTTGACCGAAAAATCGATTTACGAAAGACGGTTATTTTGGAAGAGACACTACCGGAAATTTCACTGACCCAAAAAGATCCTGGTTTGGCCCTTTCAAGCGAAGTAATTATTGAAGTTTATAAACCATCATTTATTCAACTGCAGGTGGAAACCGATAAGGATAAAATTCTTTTCCTGTCCGATAATTATTACCCGGGTTGGAAAGCAAAGATTGACAACTTGGAGACAAAAATCTACCGGGCGGATTTTACTTTCAGAGGGATTGTGGTTCCAAAAGGTAAACATACGGTAGTTTTTTCTTTTGAACCTTTTTCTTTTAAAATCGGAGCAATAATTTCAGGATCGGCAATATTTCTACTGCTGTCAATTGTTTGTTTCCGCCGGTTTAACCAACGGAATAACCCGCCAGATGCGGTAGGCTTTAGTCGTTTCCGGCATGGATAAAATCTGCTGACCAAGAGGGAAAACGGTATATTTAGTCGGGTAAAACAATTCCTTAGTGACAACCTGATGTTCCGGATATTCACCGCCTTCCGAAACTAAGATGGCGTTTGTCTGTTTGGTATTGTCTTCGTTCCAATCTATCTCCCTGAATTCGTATTTGCCGAATTTTTTACCATGGGACCAGCCGTCGGGGTCAGTCGAATAACGTTCCAAATGTGTCCAAACTTCCTGCGGAGGAATTTGATGGTAAAAAAGCAAAAAGGCATACATGCTTTTTTCCGGTTTGGTAATAACGATTTTATCAACTTCTCCTTCGTTCTCTTTCAGAAAATCAAACATTTCTTTGGCGCGTGCTTCCCATTCATTGGCGTAGACAATCGGGAAGCGGAAATAGTAGGAAACCAAATAGTATGAAATATGCCATAAATAAATTCCGGAAATAACGGTTAAAGCGATTATCAACCGGACTTTTTTGCGGATAAGAAACTGCATTATTGTAATCCAGCCGGTACTGATAACAATAATCATTGGAACGATTATAAAGAAGGTTCTGGTGGCATAAGGAGGATTGACTGTCAATGAAGCGGAGAGAACCGTCAGGATAATCCAGCCGGCGATCATTTTGTAAAAACGGTTACCGGTACGGATTTGTCGGTATGCGGTAACTATCCCAACCATAAGGGGAAGAATTTCTACCAGGTAAAATTGGCCGATATTACCGATACCGGCGACCGCAGAGCCGTAGGCAAAATAAAATCCGGGGGAAAGGGCGGTCAGGATATTTCTCAGATATTCATAAAAAACCATGATTACCCGGTTAAAAAATAGCGGACCGAGGAATGATACGGAGCTGTTTAAGACATAACTTCTAAAACCTAAGAAAACACTTTTAGTATAACTGCTTGATAAAATAACCGCCCCTTTCGGGCCGAAGATGCCGCCCGGATCAAAAAAATTGATGATAAAAGGTAAAAGCAAGAAGATGCCAAGAGTTATCAGACCAAGAATAAATTTTTTCGGCAGGGCAATTATTTGTTTCCGGTTGACGGTCAAATAATAAATAAGAATAATCGGCACAAGCAACCGGGTCATGCTGTAAGTGTAAAAAGCGATGATAAATAAAG